>NZ_SCND01000437.1:0-4412 GCF_005503585.1 Pseudomonas sp. 2VD | reverse complement strand
TCGCAGGCGAGGCGCTCGAACAACGCCCGTTCGCCATCCAGGCTGAACGGCCCGCGCGCGCCGATCACCTCGGCGCGCGGCGCGGCCGGCTGGCCTTGCAGGCAGCGCACGGTCCAGTGCTGGTGCGGCGGGACCTGGCCGAGATGCTCCAGCGGTTCGCGGCCGAGGGTGAACAGCGGACGGCGGAAGGGTGCGAGGGCGGCGATCAGCTCGCGCCAGTCGGCTACCTCGCGCCAGTCGTCGTCGGGCCCGGCCTGCCAGCCGGGCCGGCGCAGCGCCCAGCAGGGCACTCCGGCCAGTCGCGCGGCGCGCACGGCGTTCTGGCTGATCCGTGCGGCGTAGGGGTGGGTGGCGTCCACCAGCAGGTCGAAGCCCTGCTCGTCGATGAACGCCGCCAGCCCTTCGGCGCCGCCGTAGCCGCCGACCCGGACCCGGCAGGCCAGGTCGCCGGGCACCTTGCCCAGCCCGGCGAGGCTGTAGAGATGCGCCGGACCGAGCCGGCGGGCGAGGTCCAGGGCCTCACCGATCCCTCCGAGCAGCAACAGGCGCTTCATCGGCGCTCCTCGCAGGCCTGGCCGACCAGGTTGCCCTGGCGGTCGATGGCGAAGACTTCCAGCGCCACCTCGGTGGGCACGATGCCGCGGGCGAAGCGCAGGGCGTGGGCGCAGACCGCATCGCCCAGGGCCACGCCTTCGGCGTGTGCCTGGGCCAGCGCCTGCTGGCTGGTGTTGGCGGCGCGCATGCTGTCCTGTAGCGCGGTGCTGGCACCGAGCGCGGCGGCCCAGCCGGCCAATTGCGGCAGGTCGATGCTGGAATGGCGGCTGTGCAGGTCGAGGTGGCCGCCGGCGAGCTTGCTGATCTTGCCGAAGCCGCCGCACAGGCTGAGCTTTTCCACCGGCGCCCTGCGCAGGTGCTTGAGCACCGCGCCGGCGAAGTCGCCCATCTCGATCAGGGCGATCTCCGGCAGCCCATAGCGCCGGCGCATGGCGTCCTCGCTGGCGTTGCCGGTACAGGCGGCGATGTGACGGACGCCGTTGGCGCGAGCGACATCGATGCCCTGATGGATCGAGGCGATATAGGCCGAGCAGGAGAACGGCCGGACGATGCCGCTGGTGCCGAGGATCGACAGCCCGCCGAGGATGCCCAGGCGCGGGTTCATGGTCTTCAGCGCCAGCTCGGCGCCGCCCTCCACGCCGATGGCGACTTCGAAGCCGCCGGCGTAGCCCCGTTCGGCGGCGAGCTGGGCGAGGTGGCGTTCGATCATCTGTCGCGGCACCGGATTGATCGCCGGCTCGCCGACCGCCAGGGTCAGCCCCGGGCGGGTCACCGTACCGACCCCGGGGCCGGCATGGAAGCGCACGCCAGGCTCGGCGCCCAGGCGCACCCGGGCGAACACCAGGGCGCCGTGGGTGACGTCGGGATCGTCGCCGGCATCCTTGAGGGTGCCGGCTTCCGCGCCGTTTTCCCAGGCGCGGCAGAATTCCAGGCGCATCAGCACCTGCTGGCCCTTGGGCAGGACGATCTGCACCGCGTCGCTGATCGTGCCACCCAGCAGCAGGCGCGCCGCCGCCAGGCTGGTGGCGGTGGCGCAACTGCCGGTGGTGTAGCCGCTGCGCAACGGCGCGGGCTGCTCGGGGGTTTCCTCACGCATCGCGGGGAGGCTTCCTGGCGGCGGGTTTGCGCAATTCCAGCAGGGTGATCGGCAAGGCCTGGCGCCAGGTGTCGAAACCGCCCAGCGGTCGCGCGTGGGCGACGCCGAGGCGGGTGAGGTCGCCCCCCAGGCGTTGCTGCCAGTCGAGCAGCACCCGTTCGCTCTGCAGAGTGACGGCGTTGGCGAGCAGGCGGCCGCCGGGCCGCAGGCGCTCCCAGCAGGTCTCCAGCACGCCCTCGGCGGTGACCCCGCCGCCGATGAAGATGGCGTCCGGCTCGGGCAGTTCCAGCAGCGCCTCCGGGGCGCTGCCGGCGACCAGGTGCAGGGTCGGTACGCCGAGGGCGTCGCGGTTGTGGCGGATATGTTCCTGGCGCTCGTCGTTGGCTTCGATGGCGATCGCCCGGCAACTGGGGTGCGCGCGCATCCATTCGATGCCGATGGAGCCGCAGCCGGCGCCGACGTCCCAGAGCAGCTCGCCGGGGCAGGGCGCCAGGCGCGCCAGGGTCACGGCGCGGACGTCGCGCTTGGTCAGCTGGCCGTCGTGGCGATAGGCTTCGTCGGCCAGGCCCGGGGTCAGCGGCAGGCGCACGGCGCCGGTGCCGGCGCGGCATTCCACCGCCACCAGGTTGAGATCGGCGGCGCGCGGCAGCGACCAGTCGCCGGCGAGGCCGTCGAGACGGCGCTCGAGCGGCCCGCCGAGGTGTTCCAGCACGCTCAGGCGACTGGCGCCGAAGCCACGGGCGTTCAACAGGCGGGCGATGGCGGCCGGGCTGTCGCCGTCGTTGCTGAGGACCAGCAGGCGCCGGCCGTCGTGGACCTGTGCCTGCAGCGCCGCCAGCGGACGCGCCACCAGTGACAGGCAGGCGACTTCCTGCAGGGCCCAGCCGAGGCGGGCGGCGGCCAGCGAGAGGGAGGAGGGCGCCGGCAGGACTCGCAGTTCGGTCGCCGGCAGTTGCCGGGCGAGACTGGCGCCGACGCCGAACAGCATCGGGTCGCCGCTGGCCAGCACGCAGGTCGGCTGGCCGCGCCGGGCCAGCAATGGTTCCAGGGAGAACGGCGTCGGCCAGGTTTCGCGGGCGCCGCCGATGCACGGCGGCAGCAGTTCCAGCTGGCGCGCCGCGCCGACGATCCGGCTGGCTTGCAGCAGGGCACGCCGGGCCTGCTTGCCGAGGCCGGGATAACCGTCCTCGCCGATGCCCACCAGGGTCAGCCAGGGCGGCGTCGAGTCTGCCGATGACACGGTTCCGATACTCCTGAAATGCGTCTGTGAAGGGCCCGCGACGGCTTCCGGACGGAATGGGTTTTCCCGGCCCCGGGCTGGGCGGCATAATAGCGCGTTCGTCGGTGCCCGGCCCTTTCGCGTTAGCGCGGGGCCAACGAGGGCCGAAGAGGGAACACGGAGCCGCGGTCTTTTCGAAGCCCGGGCCTAGCCGTGGCTGCCCCCGCAACTGTATGCAGCCTGTATTCGCGCCATTCGCCACTGGATTACCGGGAAGGCGGCGCGAAGCGGAGGTTCCTCCCCCGGGTGGAACGCCGGGCTGCGAGCCAGGAGACCTGCCGCCGAAACCAGTCGCGAGTGCCAACATCGGGCGGGGTGTACCGATGCCGTGGTCTGTCCCTGGGGGACAGCGGTGCGGTCGCCGCGACGCCGATTCGAGTAGCGTTTTTGAACGACGACCAGACCCCGGCGCCCCTGCCCGTACCACGTCCGTCACCCTGTCCCGGCCTGCTGCGTATCGTCCAGGCGCTGGACGGCGGCATCTGCCGCATCAAGCTCGATGCCGGTCGCCTGGACGCCGCCCAGGCACGCGCCGTGGCGGCCGCGGCGCGGGATTGCGCCAGCGGCGTGATCGAGGCGACCAACCGTTCCAACCTGCAATTGCGCGGCGTCCGTCGCGGCGAGGAAGAGCGGCTCGTCCGCCGCCTGCTGGACGCCGGCCTCGGTCCCCGGCATGGGTCCCTGGCCGGCGCCGACGACGTGCGCAACCTGATGCTCAGCCCGGCCGCCGGGCTCGATCCGCACCTGTCGCTGGACGTGCGCCCGCTGGCCGCTCGGCTGTTGCTGCGGCTCCAGGCGGACAGCCGCTACCACGCGCTGTCGGCCAAGTTCGCCATCCAGCTGGACGGCGGCGAAGACCTGGCGATGCTCGAACATCCCCATGACATCTGGCTCTCGCCGATGCCCGCGGCGCCGACCGCGACGCTGGTCTTCGGACTCGCCGGCTGCCCGGCCCGCGACCGCCCCCTGGCGGCGTTGCCGGCGGAGCGGGGCGAGTCCCTGGTGCTGGCGCTGCTCGACCTGTTCCTCGAACGCGCCCAGCCGCAACAGACGCGGATGCGCCACCTGTTGCAGGAGCTGGCCGGAGAATCCTTGCTGGAGGCCTTGCAGGCGCGCCTGGATTTCCCTCTGCGGCGTGACGAGCGGGTGGCGGCCTGGCGGCGTCCGCCGGGGCGTGCGTGGAGTCATCTCGGCGTCCAGCCGCAACGCCAGCCGGGCCTGGCGATGGTCGGCGCGGCGGCGCCGCTCGGCCGGCTCGACAGCGCTTGCCTGGAAGGCCTGGCCGAGCTGGTCGAGCGCCATGGCGACGGCAGCCTGCGCCTGACCCCCTGGCAAGGCGTGCTCCTGCCGAACCTGGCGCAGGCCGAGGCCCACCAGGCGCTGCTCGGCCTGCGCGGACTCGGCCTGCTGACCGCGCCCGACGCGCCGTTGGCGCGGCTGATCGCCTGCAGCGGTTCCAGCGCCTGCGCCAGGGGCTTGGCC
>NZ_SCND01000436.1:0-4449 GCF_005503585.1 Pseudomonas sp. 2VD | reverse complement strand
GTTCTACTGCACCGGCGCACTCTACGCGCAGCGGGTGCCGACCCTGGCGGTGGACGACGAGGGCCGCCAGCAACTGGCCTTCGTCCCGCGCGACAGCGCCGGGCTGGAAATCGTCGACGACTGGTCCGGCTTCGGTCAACGCACCACCGGCAGCGGTTCGGCGCTGTTCGACCGGGTAGCGGTGGCCGCCGAGGACGTGGTCTCGTTCCAGGACGCCTTCGAGCGCCCGACCACCGTCGGCCCGCTGGCGCAGATCCTCCACGCGGCGATCGACGCCGGGATCGCCCGCGGCGCCTTCGAGGACACCCTGCGTTTCGTCCGCGAGCGCGCCCGGCCCTGGGTCGACTCCGGCGTCGACAAGGCCAGCGACGACCCACTGACCATCCATGAGATCGGCCGCCTGGCGATCCGCCTGCACGCCGCCGAAGCGCTGCTGGAGCGTGCCGGGCGGGTGCTCGACCGGGCCACCGCCGAGCCGGACGCGGAAAGCGTGGCGGCCGCCTCGATCGCCGTCGCCGAAGCCCGCGCGCTGACCACCGAGGTCGCCCTGCTGGCCGGCAGCAAGCTGATCGAGCTTGGCGGCAGCCGCGCCTGTCTCGCCGAACGCGGTCTCGACCGCCACTGGCGCAACGCCCGCGTACACACCCTGCACGACCCGGTGCGCTGGAAGTACCACGCGGTCGGCGACTACTACCTCAACGGCCGCCTGCCGCCACGCCGCGGCACGCTCTGAACGCCGAAGGAACCGCCATGAGCAAGAAGCAGATTCTCCTAAACGCCTTCAGCATGAATTGCGTCGGCCATATCAACCACGGCCTCTGGACCCACCCACGCGACCGCTCCAGCGACTACCGCAAACTGCGCCACTGGACCGAGCTGGCCCGGCTGCTGGAGCGCGGCCTGTTCGACGGCCTGTTCATCGCCGATATCCTCGGCGTCTACGACGTCTACCAGGGCGGCATCGAGGTGACCGCCCGCGAAGCCGTCCAGTTGCCGGTGAACGACCCGCTGATGCTGGTCTCGGCCATGGCCGGGGTCACCGAGCACCTGGGTTTCGGCGTCACCGCCAACCTCACCTACGAGGCGCCCTACCCGTTCGCCCGGCGGCTCTCGACCCTCGACCACCTGAGCGACGGGCGGATCGGCTGGAACATCGTCACCGGCTACCTGGAAAGCGCGGCCAAGGCCATGGGCCAGTCCGCGCAGATCGAGCACGACCGCCGCTACGACCGCGCCGACGAGTACCTGGAGGTCCTCTACAAGCTCTGGGAGGGCAGCTGGGAAGACGACGCGGTGCTCGCCGACCGCCAGCGACGGGTCTACGCGCGGCCGGAGAAGATCCACAAGATCCGCCACCATGGCGAGTTCTACCAGGTCGAGGGCTACCACCTCGCCGAGCCCTCTCCACAGCGCACCCCGGTGCTGTTCCAGGCCGGCTCCTCGGAGCGTGGCCTGGCCTTCGCCGCGCGCCACGCCGAATGCGTGTTCGTCTCCGGACAGACCCGCGAGGCCACCCGCCAACTGGTGCAGCGCATCCGCGCGGCGGTGGTCGGCGCCGGCCGTCGCGCCGAGGACATCAGGATCTTCATGGGCATCAACGTGATCGTCGCCGCCACCGCGGCCGAGGCCCGCGACAAGCATGCCGAGTACCGCCGCTACGCCAGCCCCGAGGCCGGCCTGGCGCACTTCGCCAGCTCCAGCGGCATCGACCTGTCGCGCTACGGGCTCGACGAACCGATCCGCTACGAGAAGAACAACGCCATCGAGTCGGTGGTGAAGAACCTCACCGTGGCGCGCACCGACTCCACCGTGCGCAAGCTCCTCGATCAGTTGGCCCTGGGCGGCCGCTACGTGACCCTGGTAGGCGACCCGCGCCAGGTCGCCGACGATCTCGAAGGCTGGATCGCCGATACCGGCCTGGACGGCTTCAACCTGACCCGCACCGTGGAGCCGGAGAGCTACGCCGACTTCATCGACCTGGTGGTGCCCGAGTTGCAGGCACGCGGCAGCTACAAGACCGCCTACGCCCCCGGCACCCTGCGGGAGAAGCTCTTCGGCGGCGGCCGCGCGCGCCTGCAGGCGGAACACGCCGGCGCCGCCTTCCGCCAGCCCCCGGCCGCGCACCAGCGCCAGGCCTGACCCCACTTTCCCTTTCGTTCAGGAGCCCACCATGCTGAACACCCTGAAAACCCTGAGCCTGGCCGTCCTCCTCGGCAGCGGCCCGGTCCAGGCCGCCGACGCCCCGCTGAAGATCGGCACCACCGCCGCCTTCGCCCCGCCGCTGGAAGTCGCCGTGAGCGAAGCCGGCAAGCAGGGGTTGAAGGTCGAACTGGTCGAGTTCAGCGACTGGAACGCCCCCAACATCACCCTCGCCCAGGGCGACATCGACGCCAACTACTTCCAGCACGTGCCCTTCCTGGAAAACGCCAACCGCGAAGGCGGCTTCCGGCTGAAGCCGTTCGCGCCGGGGATCATCAACAACGTCGGGCTCTATTCGAAGCGCTACGCCAGCCTCGCAGAGTTGCCGGAAGGCGCCAGCGTGGCCATCGCCAACGACCCGATCAATGGCGGCCGCGGCCTGCAACTGCTACAGAAGGCCGGCCTGCTGAAGCTCAGGGACGGCGTCGGCTACAAGGCGACCCTCGACGATATCGTCGACAACCCGAAGGACATCCGCATCACCGAGCTGGAGGCGGTGCAACTGGCGCGCGCCCTCGACGATTTCGACCTGGCCCAGGGCTACCCGCACTACCTGCGCCTGGCCGGGACCATCGACCCGACCCGGGCGCTGCTGTTCGACGGGATCGACAACCGGGAATACGTGATCCAGTTCGTCACCCGCGGCGACTACCAGGACCGCGACGGCCGCCTGGCGCGCTTCGTCGACATCTACCAGCATTCGCCGGTGGTCCGCGCCGCGCTGGACAAGGCCCATGGCACGCTGTACCAGCCGGGCTGGGAGTGACGACCATGACCGTTCCCCCGAGCCTGCTGCCCCTCGAACCGTTCCCGACGGCGCCCGACACGCGCGCCTCCACGCCGCACATCCGCCTCCACGGCCTGGGCAAGCGCTACCCCGGCGGGGTCCAGGCCCTGCGGGAGATCGACCTGGAGATCCGCCGCGGCGAAGTGTTCGGCATCATCGGCCGCAGCGGCGCCGGCAAGTCCTCGCTGATCCGCACCCTTAATCGCCTGGAGCGTCCCAGCGAGGGGCAGGTGCTGATCGACGACGAAGACATCGGCGGCTACGACGGCCAGCGCCTGGTCGCCCTGCGCCGACGCATCGGCATGATCTTCCAGCACTTCAACCTGATGTCGGCCAAGACCGTGCGGCAGAACATCGCCCTGCCGCTGCGGGTGGCCGGGGTGCCCCGGGCACGGATCGAGGAGCGGGTCGCCGGGCTGCTGCAACTGGTCGGCCTGGAGGAAAAACGCGACGCCTATCCGGCACAGCTCTCCGGCGGACAGAAACAGCGCGTCGGCATCGCCCGCGCGCTGGTGCACCAGCCGCAGATCCTGCTCTGCGACGAAGCCACCTCGGCGCTGGACCCGGAGAGCACCCAGGCGATCCTCGCGCTGCTGCGCGACATCAACCGCCGGCTGGGCCTGACCATCGTCCTGATCACCCACGAGATGGCGGTCATCCGCGAGATCTGCGACCGCGTGGTGGTCCTCGAATGCGGCCGCATCGTCGAACAGGGCGAAGTCTGGGAAGTCTTCGGCGATCCGCGCCATGCCGTCACCCGAAGCCTGCTCGGCAGCCTGCGCGCCGCCCTCCCGGCCGACCTCCAGGCGCGGCTGCGCCAGGCTCCCGGCGCCGGCGACCCGGTGCTGCTCGATCTCCAGTACACCGGCGCCAGCCGACGGGTGCCGGACCTGCTGGCCATCGCCAGGGCCATCGGCCAGCGCGTCGACCTGCTCCACGGCGGCATAGAGCGGATCCAGGGCCGCGCCCTGGGGCGCCTGCTGCTACAGGTCGGCGCGCCGCCCGGCGAACTGCCCGGCGTGCTGGCGAAGGCCGCGCTGGTGGCGGACAAGGTGGAGGTGCTCGGCCATGTCGCCCATGCTTGAACGGCTCTGGCAAGGTTTCCTCGATACGCTGCTGATGATCGGCGCGTCCTCCGCCATCGTCCTGCTGGTGGGTATCCCGCTGGCCCTGGTACTGGTCACCACCGGGCCGGGCGGGATCTTCGAGGCGCGCCTGCTCAATCGCATCCTGGGCGGCCTGGTCAACGTGCTGCGTTCGGTGCCGTTCCTGATCCTGATGGTGGCGCTGATTCCCTTTACCCGGATGATCGTCGGCACCAGCTATGGGGTCTGGGCCGCGGTGGGGCCGCTTACCATCGCCGCCACGCCGTTCTTCGCGCGGAACGCCGAGGTCAGCCTGCGCGAAGTCGACCACGGCCTGGTGGAGGCGGCCCAGGCGATGGGCTGCGAACGCCGCCACAT
>NZ_SCND01000435.1:0-4474 GCF_005503585.1 Pseudomonas sp. 2VD | reverse complement strand
CGTGGCATGAGTTCGGCCAACCTCCAAGGCGGCCGGACGAAACGCCGTGCCGACGCCGCCCGGGGGCGGCGCCGGCGGTTGCGGCTCAGAGACCCAGGCGCTGCTTGAGCAGGGCCATGGCGCGGGCCCGGTGGCTGAGGCGGTTCTTCTCCTCGGGCGCCAGCTCGGCGCTGGAGCAGTCGCGTTCCGGCACCCAGAACAGCGGGTCGTAGCCGAAGCCGTGGGCGCCGCGGGCTTCGCGGAGGATGCGGCCTTCCCAGATGCCCTCGCAGAGGATCGGCAGCGGGTCGTCGGCGTGGCGCACCAGCGCCAGCACGCTGACGAACTGTGCGCCGCGCTCGGCGTCCGGGACATCCTTCATGGCCTCCAGCAGCTTGGCGTTGTTCGCCGCGTCGCCCCGGCCGTCGGCATAGCGCGCCGAGTAGATGCCCGGCGCGCCGCTGAGGAAGTCCACCGCCAGCCCGGAGTCGTCGGCTAGCGCCGGCAGGCCGGAGAGGCGTGCGGCGTTGCGTGCCTTGAGGATGGCGTTCTCGACGAAGGAAAGACCGGTTTCCTCCGGTTCCACCTGGCTGAACTCGCCGATCGAGCGCACCTTCACGCTGGCGCCGAGCATGGCCTGGAGTTCCTTGAGTTTGCCGGCATTGTGGCTGGCCAGCACCAGCTGTTCGAGCTTGATCATTCGTCCGGGAAGATTTCCTTGTTGAAACTGAAGGTTTGCGCAGGTTCGCCCTTGGCCTCGACCTTGATGGTGAAGACCAGGGTCTCGCGCTGGCTGATCGGGAACTGCGCCAGGTTGTAGATGGCGCCTTCCTCGCTGACCCGGCGGAACTCCAGGGGGATGACCTTGCCGGTCAGGTCCTTGGCGGAGCCGGTCACGCTGGCCTCCACCGGCTTGCCTTTCTCCATCGGCACCACGTTGATCACGCCCTGCGCCTTGCTGCGTACCAGGCCGACCGCGCTGGCCACGTTGGGTTGGAGGAAGCTGGAGTTGAACACGTTGTAGTGGACGTCCAGGTCGCCGAAGCGCTGCACCTGCTCGGCGAGGACCGGCAGGCTCAGGCAGAGGCCGAGGACGAAAGCGGTGAAGCGGCGCATGGTGGTTTCTCCTGAAAGGTGGCATGGACGTTGTCCATGGTCTGCTGCCGGCGGCCTTGGCCGGCTTCGGCAGCGCTCTCCCGAGGACGAGCGGAGGGGCGCCCGGCCCTGGCCCGCAGCCTGGCGCGTTCCTAGACGGCGAGGTTGCGGGTCTGCACTCCGGGTCCGGTGACCCGGTAGATTCCAATCTCACCCAATAGATTAGGCCACAGCCGGCTGGCCCAGCCATGCCGGTGGTCACGGTCTACGGCCAGGCGGTCGAGCACGCGCATGCGCAACTGGCGGCACAGGCGCTCGAAGTCCTGGAAGGTGCAGAAATGGATGTTCGGCGTGTTGTACCAGGTATACGGCAGGAACTCGGAGACCGGCATCCGGCCGTTGCGCGCCAGGTACCAGCGGCAGCGCCAGTGGCCGAAGTTGGGGAAGGTGATGATGCAGGTCTTGCCGACCCGCAGCATCTCTTCGAGGATCTTGTCCGGATAGTGCACGGCCTGTAGCGCCTGGGTCATCACCACCACGTCGAAGCTGTCGCTGGCGAAGTTGCCCAGGCCCTTGTCGAGGTCCTGCTCGATCACGTTCACCCCGTTTTCGATGCAACGGGCGATGTTGTCGGGGTCGATCTCCAGGCCGTAGCCGCTGACCTGCTTGTGGTCGCGCAGCCAGGCCAGGAGTTCGCCGTCGCCGCAGCCGAGGTCGAGGACGCGGCTGCCGGCGGGAATCCATTCCTGGATGATTTCGAGATCGGCGCGCATCGGGTCCTCACACGCTGATGCGGTTCATGTAACCGCTGAAGGCTTGCAGGTACCGGGGGATCGGCATGAGGAAGGCGTCGTGGCCTTGCGGGGCGTCGATCTCCAGGTAGCTGACGTTCTTTTTCGCCGCGATCAGGGCGTCGACGATTTCCCGCGAGCGGGCCGGCGAGAAACGCCAGTCGGTGGTGAAGGACATCAGGCAGAAGTCCGCCTCGACGCCCTCCAGGGTGCGCACCAGGTCGTCGCCGTGGGCGGCGGCGGGGTCGAAGTAGTCCAGCGCCTTGGTCATCAGCAGGTAGGTATTGGCGTCGAAGCGGGTGGAGAACTCCTCGCCCTGGTAGCGCAGGTAGCTCTCGACCTGGAACTCGACGCTGTGCAGGTCGTAGTTGAGCTTCTCGGTCTTCAGTACACGGCCGAACTTGGCGCCCATGGCGTCGTCGGACAGGTAGGTGATATGGCCGACCATCCGCGCCAGCTTGAGGCCGCGCTTGGGAATCACGCCCTGCTCCTGGAAGTAGCCGCCGAGGAACTCAGGGTCGGAAAGAATCGCCTGCCGGGCGACTTCGTTGAAGGCGATGTTCTGCGCCGACAGCTTCGGCGCGCTGGCGATGCACAGGCAGTGACGGACGCGCTCGGGATAGCTGATGGTCCATTGCAGCGCCTGCATGCCGCCGAGGCTGCCGCCGACCACCGCGGCCCACTGGCGGATGCCGAGGCGGTCTGCCAGGCGCGCCTGGCTATGCACCCAGTCTTCCACCGTAACCATCGGGAAGTCCGCGCCGTAGACCTTGCCGGTCGCCGGATTGATGCTGGCGGGGCCGCTGGATCCGTTGCAACCGCCGAGGTTGTTGAGGGCGACGACGAAGAACTTGCGGGTGTCGATCGGCTTGCCCGGACCGATGCAGCTGTCCCACCAGCCCGGCTTGCGCTCGTCGACGCTGTGGTAGCCGGCGGCGTGGTGGTGGCCGGAGAGGGCGTGGCAGATCAGCACCGCGTTGCTCTGCGTGGCATTCAGCTCGCCGTAGGTTTCGATCACCAGGTCGTACTCGGCCAGGGACTTGCCGCTGGTCAGCTCGAGCGGTTCGTTGAAGTGCAGCGTCTGGGGGGAGACCAGACCGACGGAGTCGTCGGGGAAGACTGTGGGCATCGACCCTGCTCTCGAACAAAGGAGGGCGCCAGTCTAAAGAGCGTCGCCCCCAGCGGCAAGCGCGCTGGCGCGCGCCGTGGGAGCGGGGTCAGGCGCGCTGCGAGCCGGGCAGGTTGACCACCTTGGCCTGGCGCTGCAGGGGCGAGGGGCGGCGCAACTGGCGGAGGATGTCGCCGGCTTCGCGCAACTGTTCCTGCAATTCCTCGGCGAACCCGGCGAAGGCCTGGCTGCGCTGGCGCACCTGCTGGGTCTCCTGGGCCAGGCCCTTGAGGCGGAGCATGTGGCTTTCGAGCAACTGTTTGTTTTCCAGGGTGTGCTGCATCAGCGGCATCAGCGCGTCGTTGGCCCAGCGCTCGGTTTCCTCGCGCAGGCGCTGGTGCAGGCCGACCACCTCCTGCACCAGGGTGGCGAAGAAGCGCCGGGTCAGCAGGCGTTGCTCGGTAAGCACGGTCTTCAACTGCAGGCGGAACTGGTCGCCCTTCTTCTTCAGTTGCAACAGTTCGCGCTGGTAGCGCTGGACCCGCAGCTGCGGCGCGTCGAGGGCGTAGAGCGGGTTCTCCTCGTTGTGCCGGCGGTAGATGGCGGCGACCATGCGGTTGGCCATGCCGGCCTCGTGCTCGAGGTTGTCGAGGTCGTGCTCCACCGCGCGGAAGAACGCCAGGATCGCCTGGTTGATGCCGACCGTGGTCAGGCTGCCGTTGAGGTTGCGCCGCACCTTCTGCAGGTGCTGTTCCATGCGTTCGCTGCGGATCGTCTCGCGCAGCGTCGCGCCCTGGTGCTGCAGCAGGCGCTGGTTGGTCTTCAGGTTGAGCAGGCGGCGGTGGTGGCGGCCGTGGTCGTCCTTGGTCTTCGCGGTCAGTTCGAACAGTAGTTGGCCGCTGTCGCGCTGCTTGTCGTCGAGCAGCGCGCGCTGTTCCTCGACCTTCTCCAGGCGCAGGCGCAGCAGATGCTGGCTGTTGTGCAGCAGGCCGAGGACCTGGCCGAGCACGGCGTTCTCCAGCAGCGCTTCCTTCCGCGCGACGATGCGCTCGCAGAGCAGCGCTTCCAGCCGATCCAGGCGACTGCGTTCGAGCAGCGCCGGTTCGCCGCGGACCTTGGCCAGCAGCGCCTGCTTCGCCGACAGCGGCAGCACGTCGCCGCGCTGCAGGCCGAGCTGGCGGGCCGTGCCGTCCTGGATCAGGCGGATGGCGTTCTGTACGAAGCGCTCGCCGGAAAGGTCGTCCCAGAGCACGTCGATCTTGTTCAGCACGGCGAACAGGCTGCTGTGGCCGTCCTCGCGCAGTGGCTGGATGTACTTCTGCCAGATTTCCATGTCCGAGGCGGTGACACCGGCGTCGGCGGACAGCAGGAACAGGATCGCCTGGGCGTTGGGCAGCATCGACAGGGTCAGCTCCGGCTCGCTGCCGAGGGCGTTCAGGCCGGGTGTGTCGAGGATCCGCAGGCCCTGGCGCAGCAGCGGGTGGTCGAAGTTGACCAGGGC
>NZ_SCND01000434.1:0-4497 GCF_005503585.1 Pseudomonas sp. 2VD | reverse complement strand
GGCCGCGGTGCTGGATCTGCATATCCGGCGGGTGATCGGCTGGGCGTTCTCGGCCAAGCCGGATGCCGAACTGGTGATCAAGGCCCTGGACATGGCCTACGAACAGCGCGGCAAGCCACAGCAGGTGCTGTTCCATTCAGACCAGGGCAGCCAGTACGCCAGCCGCCTGTTTCGACAACGGCTCTGGCGCTATCGGATGCAGCAGAGCATGAGCCGTCGGGGGAATTGCTGGGATAATTCGCCGATGGAGCGCCTGTTCCGCAGTCTGAAGTCGGAGTGGGTCCCGTCAACGGGTTACCTGACGGCGCAGGAGGCCCAACGGGACATCAGTCATTACCTGATGCACCGCTATAACTGGATCAGGCCGCATCAATTCAACGACGGGCTACCGCCTGCGGTGGCCGAAGAAAAACTCAACCCACTGTCCGGGATGGGTTGACCACTACACCCGGTGTCGACGGAAAAATACTTCATGGGTCAGGTTTGGTTTTTTCGAGGCGCTGCACCCTGTAACCGGGCACCCTCTCGTTGCGGACCTGGCCAATCTGGCCGAGTCAGACAGGAGATGGATACGATGAACCATGACGACATACTGAATAACCGGGCGGAGCTACTCCAAGAGCAAAACGGGGATGACAGCGGGAGCCTGTGCCATGACGAACTCATCTTTGCGCTGCAGGATAAACATCACGTCCTCTCCCTTGGCTTGAGCACCGTTCTTCAGTGCTTGAGAATGGCCGAGCATGAAGGGGCGGTCCCCGAACTTCCCGAGGGCTGGTGGAGCCGGATGGCTAATCGATACAGGCTAAATTGATTATTTTCATGGAGAGCGGTGCGCTATGGATGTCTACAAGTTGAAGCCAGAGGAAACCGATGAGCGACCAATCGAGCGCGAACGTTTCGAAGAAGAAACGCGACGCCAGGAGCCTTGGTTCTCCACCTCTGAAAATGGCACGGAGGGACATTTCGCTGTCTGTCCCGCCTGCGACAATCCAGTACAAATCATAGGCCTTTATCATTTGCCCGCCAATGTGGCTCGTCCCTATGGGCGTCATTACGCTCGTTCGGTTCGAGACCTTGCCGAAGCGGATGAGGAGGCGCGAGAGAACTGCCCTTATTTCAAACCAAGGGTACACCAAAAGACAGAGCGGAAAGCCTCGGTAAACGGCACGCCTCTGAAAATACTAAAAATACTGATCGAGCAGTTCGACAGGGTTATCTACCTGCTGCGGAAAGAACTGGGCGTGAATATCTCTCAAAACTTGGCTATCCGGATGCTGGAACAATACAGAAGGGAGAGAGGATATCTTTATACTGGGGCAACCCTGACCAATATTCCCTGGATATTTGCCTATATGGCTGATTCTCAGAGTCTTTTTGGACAGCTTTTACTCGATGATGACCTTGTCAAGGCAGTCTCCGCTGAAGTGCCGGCAGCCTCAGTTGATAAGTATGGCCGAGTCTCCTCGAAGGTGGATGAGTCAGGGAGAAAGGAGTATTTCGATCTCAATATGTGCTTTGTGAAGCACCGGTTTCGTAAGGACAGCCTTGAGGGTGAGCTGACCGAGGGGATGGAAATGCTGGTTTCCACAGAGCGGAAAGGAAAGGCTATCGATATATATACGAAGTCGATTGTATTTAACCGCCAGTATTTCCAACGTTTGATTGCTTTGCCCGAGGATCATCCACATAGAGACAGCGGTTTGGTCGAGGCGGCGCGTCGGGTGCTGGGTGACTTGCTGCCCGCCGGATGAACCGGAGCTGATATTCAGCTTGGAAGTCATCGGTTGCGAGGCAGGTGTTGATCCAGATCCATGGAGTCGTGAAGCACGCGAACCACCTCGAGCACCTGGTCTGTCGCCACCCGGTAGAAGACGAAGTGCCTGGGCCGAACAACCTTACCGACGTTGGGCATCGAGCGGCAGTAAACGAGGTGGATACTGCGCAGGCCAGCTCCCAGTTCTTCACGGCTGATGCTGCCTACCTGTTGTGGGTCTGTCGCAACTGCTTCCAGCGCCGCCCCTATGAGTGCCTGGTAACGTCGGCGCGCGGCATCGCCGAAGCGGTTGTGGGTGAAGCGCAGGATATCGACGATGTCCGCTTGGGCATCATGAGAGATGCGGTACTTGGCCATGCTTCAGTGGCTCGCCTGGTTGCCGAGCTCGTCGAGGTAGTGGGCCAGGTCGTCTCTGGTGATCTCGTCGTACTCGCCGCGCTCCAGTTGCATCAGCCCACTGGATGTTGCGTTGCGGAGGGCTTCGAGCTTGGCGCTATTCTGGGCTTCCTGTTGCAGCAGCAGGCGCAATCCTGCCCGGATGACTTCGCTGCGATTCTGATAGCGGCCGGTCTCCACCAGCTCGTTGATATCCTGCTCCAGCGGATCGGGAAGGACGACGTTTCGCGTTGCCATGAGGTACTCCAGTCGGCAGATAGCTAGTGGCATAATATGCCATAAGGCTTGCTAGATCATCTTTTTTGGCGTATAGGTGATAGCAGGATGCCTCCCTCTGGGAGCCAGGAGATTGATCATGAACGCGCACACCAACAAAGGTTTTGCCTCCCGGGTCGGTTTTGGTCTGGGTACGCTTGTGCGTTTTCTCATCACCGATCCCAAGCCTCTCCGTCGTTGGGTGAAGCGCACTTTAGTATCCGGCACTCTTCTTGTGCTGGCATCTCAAGCTTTCAGCTGGCTTTTAAGTGGCGCCCTGACACTGATAGTTCTGGGTGGAGCTGTTCTCGCCTTTGGGGGGCTTCCAAATGGTCCCCGGAAAGAAAACACGTCTGGCTACGGATATGAGTATGGCCCGCAAGGGTATGGTCATTATGTTGCCGGCCAGCGAACTGATGATTAAATAAGGCCCAGTTGGGCCTTATTTATTAGAATATATGCCGCTTGGCATTATTTGCCGCTTCTCCACCTGCTGTCTGGACGTCCTTGGTGCCTTGGGAAAGGCCTTGGAGGACTTGTCCTGCCTGCACACCAGACCAGCCTATTGCTGTGACCCAGAGAAGTGGCAGAATAATAAACATTGCCCCCATCACGAAGTTCAAGATTGCATCTTGAGTCGCCGTGTTCAGTCCCATGACTGGGTCAAATGAAAGATGCGGTGATCCCGAACCATAGAAGGCATCAAGTATCGTGCTATCGATATATCTGGCTAACTGAAACCAGAAATCGACGAACATCATCGCAAAGAAGACGACCGTCATCGTCATGGCAACTTTCAGTTGATAGGTGCCGATGACCAGGACCATCGGAATGCAGATGACCATGGCCATCTTGAGGAACGACATCACCATCGGCAGTGCTTGGCGGACCATATCCATCGCCGGGAAATAGGCCAGGCTGCCCAGGGCAACGCCGAAGGTTCCTGCGGTTCTCGCGATGCCGTTCCAGACCGTACCGCCCACCTGCCCACCATAGTCGGTATAGACGTTGCCTTTGACCTGGCTGGAGGGGGAGATCACCTGGCGAATGACTGCCTCGGTTACCTCCTCCTGGTTCAGCCATTTTGCCCACTTGAGGAAGCTGGTCATCAGGTCCGGATCCACCTGGTCCTTGATCCGATCACGCAAACCGATCCCTGAGTCAGCCCACCACTGCTTGCAGGTGGGGTAGCCACCACCACCGCCCACCTGGGGCAGCCCGGCGTCGCGGGTGGCGTTGTAGGGCCACGACTGACGGGGACTCTTCGAGTAGTCGGTGTCGTAGTACCCCGGGGTGTTCAGCAGGAATCGGGAGCCGATCCAGTTCAGGTCCTGCAGCGCCTTGTTGTCCTCGGCGACGGAGCCCAGATCGGGTTGTCGCATGAACAGCCGCGCACGGGAAGGCCCGTAGCAGTCCCTGGAGAAATCAGCGATTTCTTGTGCCAGCAGCGGGTTGTTCACGCGCGTATTGTCCACTTCCATTCGCATCTGCCGCAGATCCGTGCCGCACGGAATGGCCGCGACCGCGCCGGCGGTGAAGCCCTTGGACAGGGCGTGCATCATCGCCCACCAGAGCGGCATCTGCGCACTCTTGCCGGCCAGGCTGCTGAAGGAGTTCGACCAGCCGGTGTCTGCCGGCGCTGGCAGGCTGTACTGGCACTGCTGGGCGCGGGCCTGGTCGAACTCGATGGTGTCGAAGCTCACGTTGACGACCGGGATTCCCGCCAGGGCGACCACGATGTAGCCGACGTAGATATGCGTCTCGATGCGGGCCAGAGACAGCACGCCCTTGTTGCCCTCGTCGGCGCCTTCCCCGCGAACTTTCAGCCATTCGCGCAATACGATGGCCGCGAACGGCACCGCAAACAGGCCCGTGTCCGAGATCATGTTCCAGATCCCGTTGTTGATGATCCAGCCGAGGAGGGTGAGGTAATACTCCAGGTAGTCATTGGTCATGAAGGTCATGCTGCGCCTCCCGTGCGGAAGTAGGCTTTGCTGAATTCGATGAGCAGGATCAGCAACAGCACCAGGATCTCGATCCGCCGAATGCGCTGCCGCTCATGCGCGCTC
>NZ_SCND01000433.1:0-4509 GCF_005503585.1 Pseudomonas sp. 2VD | reverse complement strand
GGGTGGGCATGGCGCTCTGGAACCGCAGCGCCACGGCGAGACCGGCATCGACCCGCAGCTGGTGGCCGCCCTGGAGCGCCAGTACGGCTTCGACAAGCCGCCGCTGCAACGGCTCTGGCTGATGCTGTCGAGCTACGCCCGGCTGGATTTCGGCGAGAGCTTCTACCGCGACGCGCGGGTCGTCGACCTGATCGCCGAGAAGCTGCCGGTCTCGCTGTCCCTGGGCTTGTGGGCGACGCTGATCACCTACCTGGTGTCGATTCCCCTGGGGGTGGCCAAGGCGGTGCGCCACGGCAGCGCCTTCGACCTGTGGAGCAGCGCGTTGGTGGTGGTCGGCTATGCGGTGCCCGGCTTCCTCTTCGCCATCGTCCTGATCGTGCTGTTCGCCGGCGGCAGCTACCTGGACTGGTTCCCCCTGCGTGGCCTGGCTTCCGAGGGCGCCGAGCGCCTCGGCGCGCTGGCGCGTTTCGCCGATTACCTCTGGCACCTGGCGCTGCCGGTGGGTTCGCTGGTGGTCGGCGGTTTCGCCAGCCTGACCCTGCTGACCAAGAACAGCTTCCTCGACGAGATATCCAGGCAGTACGTCGCCACCGCTCGCGCCAAGGGCCTCAGCGAGCGCCGGGTGCTCTACGGCCATGTGTTCCGCAACGCCATGTTGCTGGTGGTGGCCGGGCTGCCGGCGGCGCTGGTCTCGGTGTTCTTCACCGGGTCGCTGCTGATCGAGGTGCTGTTCTCCCTCGACGGCCTCGGCCTGATGGGCTACGAAGCGGCGCTCGGCCGCGACTACCCGGTGGTGTTCGGCAGCCTGTTCATCTTCACCCTGCTCGGGTTGCTGGTGAAGCTGGCCGGCGACCTGGCCTACAGCCTGGTCGACCCGCGCATCGACTTCGCCGCGAGGAAACAGTGAGATGGCCATCGTCCTTTCCCCGCTGCACCGCCGCCGCCTCGCCGCGTTCCGCGCCAACCGCCGCGGGCGCCTGGCGCTGCGGCTGTTCCTCGCGCTGTTCGTCGCCTGCCTGTTCGCCGAGCTGATCGCCAACGACCGCCCGCTGCTGCTGGAATACCGTGGCCAGTGGTTCCTGCCGGTGCTGCGGGACTATCCGGAAACCGCCTTCGGCGGCGAACTGCCGTTCCCGCCGGACTACCGCGGCCGCTTCATGAGCGAACGCATCGCCCGCGACGGCTGGGCGCTGTGGCCGCCGATCCGCTTCGACGCCCGCAGCATCAACTACGCGCGCCCGGCGCCGGCGCCGCCCTCGGCGGAGAACTGGCTAGGCACCGACGACCAGGGCCGCGATGTGCTCGCGCGGGTGATCTACGGCTTGCGCCTGTCGATCCTCTTCGCCCTCGGCCTGACCCTGGCCTCGTCGTTGCTGGGAATCTGCGCCGGCGCGGTGCAGGGCTACTACGGCGGCTGGATCGACCTGTTCGGCCAGCGCTTCATCGAGGTCTGGTCGGGTCTGCCGATGCTTTACCTGCTGATCATCCTCGCCAGCCTGGTGCAGCCCGGGGTCGGCTGGCTGCTGGCGATCATGCTGCTGTTCTCCTGGACCAGCCTGGTCGACGTGGTTCGCGCCGAGTTCCTGCGCGGTCGTCACCTGGAGTACGTCAAGGCGGCGCGGACCCTCGGCCTCGGCGACGCCGGGGTGATGTTCCGGCACATCCTGCCCAACGCCATGGTTGCGACCCTGACCTTCCTGCCGTTCCTGCTCTGTGGCGCGGTGACCACCCTGACCGCCCTGGACTTCCTCGGTTTCGGCCTGCCGCCCGGCTCGCCGAGCCTTGGCGAACTGGTCGGGCAGGGCCGCGACAACCTCCAGGCGCCCTGGCTCGGGCTGACCGTGTTCGTGGTCCTGGCGACCTTGCTCAGCCTGCTGGTGTTCATCGGCGAAGCGGTGCGCGACGCCTTCGATCCGAGGAAATGAGATGAACCGGGAACTGTTGCGAGTGGAAAACCTGAGCGTCGCCTATGGCGACACGCAGGTCGTGAAGGGGATCGACTTCAGCCTGCGCGCCGGCGAGACCCTGGCCCTGGTCGGCGAGTCCGGCTCCGGCAAGTCGCAGACCGCCCACGCCCTGCTGCGCCTGCTGCCGGGCGCGGCGCGCCTGGGCGGCAGCGTGCGCCTGGACGGCGAGGAACTGCTCGCGCTGTCGCCGCAGGCATTGCTGGCGATTCGCGGGCAGCGCATCGGCATGGTGTTCCAGGAGCCGATGACCTCGCTCAATCCATTGCAGCGCATCGGCCGCCAGGTCGGCGAGGGCCTGCGCCTGCATCGCCGCCTGCGTGGCGCCGCGCTGCGCGGGCGGGTACTGGAACTGCTCGAACTGGCCGGCCTCGAGCAGCCGCGACGCCTGCTCGAGGCCTATCCGCACCAGCTCTCCGGCGGCCAGCGACAGCGAGTGATGCTGGCCATGGCGCTGGCTTGCGAGCCGCAACTGCTGATCGCCGACGAACCGACCACGGCTCTCGACGTTACCGTGCAGAAACGCCTCCTGGAGCTGCTGCAAAGCTTGCAGCGACGGCTGGGCATGGCGATCCTGCTGATCAGCCACGACCTCAACCTGGTGCGTCGGGTCGCCGACCGGGTCTGCGTGATGCGCGATGGCCGGATCGTCGAGGAGAACGCCTGCGAGACGCTGTTCCGTTCGCCCCGGCATCCCTACACGCGGCTGCTGATCGAGGCCGAGCCGGGTGGCCTGGCGGAGCCGGTGGCGTGCCGCGAGACCTGCCTGGAGGTGCGCGCGCTGAGCCTCGACTATGCCGCGCCCGGCGGCTGGCTGCGCCGGCGCGCGGGACTGCGCGCGGTGCACGAGGTCAGCCTGCGGCTGCGCCGTGGCAGCACCCTGGGGATCGTCGGCGAAAGCGGTTCGGGCAAGTCCTCCCTCGGCCAGGCGCTGCTGCGCCTGTTGCCGGCCGAAGGGCAGATCCTGTTCCAGGGCGAGCGCCTCGACCGGCTGCACGGCAAGCGCCTGTTGCCATTGCGCCGGCAGTTCCAGGCGGTGTTCCAGGACCCCTACGGCAGCCTCAACCCGCGCCTTAGCGTGGAACAGATCGTCGGCGAAGGCCTGCGTATCCATGGCATTGGCGCTGCCGGCGAACGCCGCGCGCGGGTGCTGGAGGCGCTGCGCGAGGTCGGTCTCGACGAGCCTTGCCTGGAACGCTATCCCCACGAGTTTTCCGGCGGCCAGCGCCAGCGCATCGCCATCGCCCGCGCGCTGGTGCTGAAGCCGGCGCTGATCCTGCTCGACGAACCGACCTCGGCGCTCGACCGCAGCGTGCAGTGCCAGGTGGTCGAGCTGCTGCGTCGGTTGCAGCGTCGCCACGGGCTGAGCTACCTGTTCATCAGCCACGACCTGGCCGTGGTACGCGCCCTGGCCCACGACATCCTGGTACTCAAGGACGGCCGGGTGGTGGAGCAGGGCAGCGCCGCTGCGCTGTTCAGCCAGCCGCGCCACCCCTATACCCGCGAGTTGCTCGGAGCGATACCCGCGCTGCGCCTGGAAGAGCACCTGCGGGTGGCCGGGCTGGGAATCTGAGGCGGGAAACCATGCAGACTCTAAGGATGTTCCGAAAGGTTCTTTCCAGACGCCCCGGCGCTTTTCTTAAGATCGGCCTGCGGGCCCGTCAGGGACAAGGAGCCATGTCGGCTTCCGGGGCCGTTCGATCGATTGGGGGAATGCGATGAGTTCGTTACCGTTGTACTTCGATTACGCCGCCACCACGCCCGTGGACGAGCGCGTGATCCGGGCCATGGTGGAGTGTCTCGGCTACCAGGCGTGTTTTGGCAATCCCGCGTCGAACTCCCATGCCTACGGCCGCCAGGCGCGGCGAGCGGTGGAGCGGGCCAGGGAGCAGGTGGCCGCGCTGGTCGGCGCCAGCGCCGGGCAGATCGTCTGGACTTCCGGTGCCACCGAATCCAACAACCTGGCCCTCAAGGGCGTGGCCCAGGCGCTGGACACGCCCGGCCACCTGATCACCAGTCGCCTGGAGCACAAGGCGGTGCTGGACACCGTGCAGCAACTCGCCGATGACGGCTGGAGCGTGACCTGGCTGGCGCCCGGCGCCGATGGCCTGATCCGGCCGGAACAGGTGGAGGCGGCCTGGCGCGCCGATACCCGCCTGGTGTCGCTGATGCGGGTCAACAACGAACTCGGCACCCTGACCGACATCGCCGCCATCGGCGAACGGGTGCGCGAGCGCGGCGCGCTGTTCCACGTCGACGCGGCGCAGGCCAGCGGCAAGGTGGCGATCGACCTGGGCCGCCTGGCGGTGGACCTGATGTCGTTCTCCGCACACAAGACCTACGGGCCCAAGGGCATCGGCGCGTTGTACGTCGGGCCGCGCGCCGAGCGCCGGCTGAAGGCGCAGATCCACGGCGGCGGACACGAGCAGGGCCTGCGCTCCGGGACCCTGGCGACCCACCAGATCGTCGGCATGGGCGAGGCCTTCGCCCTCGCCGGCGAGCTTTTCGAGGAGGAGGGCAGGCGCATCGCCGGACTCCAGCGGCG
>NZ_SCND01000432.1:0-4524 GCF_005503585.1 Pseudomonas sp. 2VD | reverse complement strand
TTCGTCGCCGGCCTGCAGGTCGAGGGCGAAGGCCATGCCATGCTCCACGCCGGCACGCCGCAAGCGCGCGCCGAGCCAGGACGCGGAACGCCGCAATTCGTCCAGCGCCAGCCGGCCGTCGCGCGCCAGGCGCTCGCGCAACGCCAGGTCGCTGGCCCGGTTCGGCTCGCCGGCACCCGGCGGCAGCGCCGGCGACGGCGGCACCGGGGTATAGGTCTGCGCCTGCGGCTGCCAGGCCAGGTACCAGGCCTGGCGCGTACCCGGATGTTCGAGCAGCAAGCGGCGCAGCGCACCGACCCGCTCGACCAGCGGCGCGCCCTCGCGCAGCAGGCGCAGGAGGCTGTTGAGGGCAGGCGAAGCGGGAAGCGGACTCATGGGCGGAAGATGATCCTGGGAACTTATATGGTATTTATACTATAAGCTTATGGTTTAACTTCCATATATTTTTCATCGTTGCTATAAATCGCCCCAACCCAAGGAGCGCTTCGCCTGGTCCTTGGAAGCTGTTCACGATCTGCCGAGCCAGAGAAACCAGCCGTTTTCGACGCAGTCTCTCCGCGCGCGGCAGATCGTGACCCTTACCCAGAACAGAGCTAACAATCAGCCACGGGGTACTCTTCATGTCGATCTTCGAACAGGGTCTCGCGCCCGCCGCCGTCAACCACATCGCCCTGACGCCGCTGAGCTTCATCGAGCGCACCGCCAGCGTCTATCCGCACTACCCCGCGGTGATCCACGGCAACATCCGCCGCGACTGGGCGCAGACCTACCAACGCTGCCGACGCCTGGCCTCGGCCCTGGCCGGGCGCGGCATCGGCCAGGGCGACACGGTGGCGGTGATGCTGCCGAACATCCCCGAGATGCTCGAGGCGCACTATGGCGTGCCGATGATCGGCGCGGTGCTGAACACCCTCAACGTCCGCCTCGACGCCGAAGCCATCGCCTTCATGCTGCAACACGGCGAAGCCAAGGTGCTGATCACCGACTACGAATTCCACGAGGTGATCCATGCCGCCATCGGTATGCTCGACCACCCGCCGCTGGTGGTCGACGTCAACGACCCCGAGTATGGCGAAGGCCGCCCGGTTGGCGAACTGGACTACGAGGCGCTGCTCGCCGAGGGCGACCCGCAGTTCGCCTGGGAATGGCCCCGGGACGAGTGGCAGGCGATCTCGCTGAACTACACCTCGGGCACCACCGGCAACCCCAAGGGCGTGGTCTACCATCACCGCGGCGCCTACCTGAACGCGCTGGGCAACCAGATGACCTGGTCCATGGGCCAGCACCCGGTGTACCTCTGGACCTTGCCGATGTTCCACTGCAACGGCTGGTGCTATCCGTGGACGGTGACCGCGTTGGCCGGCGTCCACGTCTGCCTGCGGCGGGTCGATCCGCAAAAGGTCCTCACCCTGATCCGCGAGCACCAGGTCAGCCACCTGTGCGGCGCACCCATCGTGCTCAACGCCCTGATCAACATGCCCGACTCGGCCAAGGCCGCCATCGACCACCCGGTGCATGCCATGGTCGCCGGCGCCGCGCCACCGGCCAAGGTGATCGGCGCGGTGGAAGAGATGGGCATCCGCGTCACCCATGTCTACGGCCTCACCGAGGTCTACGGCCCGGTCACGGTCTGCGCCTGGCACGGCGAGTGGGACGACCTGCCGCTGGAGCGACGCGCCGCGATCAAGTCGCGCCAGGGCGTGCGCTACCCGACCCTCGAAGGGGTGATGGTGGCCGACCCGAAGACCCTCGAGCCGGTGCCGCGCGACGGCCAGTCCATCGGCGAGATCTTCATGCGCGGCAATACCGTGATGAAGGGCTACCTGAAGAACCCCAGCGCCACCGAGGAAGCCTTCGCCGGCGGCTGGTTCCATACCGGCGACCTGGCGGTCTGCCATCCGGACGGCTACATCGAGATCCGCGACCGGCTCAAGGACATCATCATCTCCGGCGGCGAAAACATCTCCACCATCGAATTGGAGGGCGTGCTCTACCGCCACCCGGCGGTGCTGGAGGCGGCGGTGGTGGCGCGGCCCGACGAAAAGTGGGGGGAAACGCCCTGTGCGTTCATTACCCTGAAGAGCGATCATCAGGGGCTCGCCGAGAGCGAGATCGTCGCGTTCTGTCGCGAACACCTGGCCGCGTTCAAGATTCCGCGTACCGTGGTGTTCTCGGAACTGCCGAAGACCTCCACCGGCAAGATCCAGAAATACGTGCTGCGCGAGTGGGCCGCCGCCCTCTGAGCGCCGCCAGCCGAATTGCCCGTGCAGCGGCCGTGCCACGGCGGCCGTAGGCAGGATGCGCACGGGCAACCCTGTACCTGCGGCCGTCCCGCCGGCCGTTCACCGACGAGGTGTGCAATGCCTGAATACAACGCCCCGCTGCGCGACATGCGCTTCCTGCTCAACGACGTGTTCGACGCCCCCGCCCTGTGGCAGCGCCTACCGCGACTGGCCGAGCGGATCGACGCCGACACCGCCGACGCCATCCTCGAGGAAGCGGCCAAGGTCACCGGCGGCCTGCTCGCGCCGCTCAACCGCAGTGGCGACGAAGAAGGCGCGCAGTGGCAGGACGGCGCCGTGCGCACCCCGGCCGGCTTCCGCGAGGCCTACGCGACCTACGCCGAGGGCGGCTGGGTCGGCCTCACCGGCAATCCGGCCCATGGCGGCATGGGCATGCCGAAGATGCTGGCAGTGCAGTTCGAGGAGATGATGTACGCGGCCAACGCCAGCTTCAGCCTCTACTCGACCCTTTCCGCCGGCGCCTGCCTGGCCCTCGATGCGCACGGCAGCGAGGAGCTGAAGAACAGGTACCTGCCGAACATGTACGCCGGCACCTGGGCCGGCTCCATGTGTCTGACCGAACCGCATGCCGGCACCGACCTGGGCATCATCCGCACCAAGGCCGAGCCGCAGGCCGACGGTTCCTACAGGATCAGCGGGACGAAGATCTTCATCACCGGCGGCGAGCAGGACCTCACCGAGAACATCATTCACCTGGTGCTGGCCAAGCTGCCCGACGCGCCGGCCGGTTCGCGCGGCATCTCGCTGTTCCTGGTGCCGAAGTTCCTGGTCGGCGACGACGGCGCGCTCGGCGCACGCAACGCGGTGCACTGCGGCTCCATCGAGCACAAGATGGGGATCAAGGCCTCGGCCACCTGCGTGATGAACTTCGACGGCGCCAGCGGCTGGCTGGTCGGCGAAGTCAACAAGGGCCTGGCGGCGATGTTCACCATGATGAACTACGAGCGCCTGTCCATCGGCATCCAGGGCATCGGCTGCGCCGAGATGTCCTACCAGAGCGCCGTCGCCTACGCCCGCGAGCGCCTGCAAAGCCGCGCGCCGACCGGCCCGGTGGCCAGGGACAAGGCCGCCGACCCGATCATCGTGCACCCCGACGTGCGCCGCATGCTGCTCACCATGAAGGCGCTGACCGAGGGCGGCCGCGCCTTTTCCACCTATGTCGGGCAGCAGCTCGACCTGGCCAAGTACGCCGAGGACCAGGAAGAACGCAGCCAGGCCGAAGCCCTGGTGGCCCTGTTGACCCCGGTGGCCAAGGCCTTCTTCACCGATACCGGCCTGGAGAGCTGCGTGCTCGGCCAGCAGGTGTTCGGCGGCCACGGCTACATCCGCGAATGGGGCCAGGAGCAACTGGTGCGCGACGTACGCATCGCGCAGATCTACGAAGGCACCAACGGCATCCAGGCGCTCGACCTGATGGGCCGCAAGGTGGTCGCCAACGGCGGGCTGTTCCTCTCCATCTTCAGCCGCGAGGTGCGAGCCTTCGCCGCCGGCGCCAACGCCGAACTGGCGGAGTTCGTCACCCCGCTGCTGACCGCCCTGGACCTGCTGGACAACCTCACCCAGGGCATCGTCGCCCGCGCCGGCAACGACCCGCGCGAGATCGGCGCAGCCTCGGTGGAATACCTGCATCTGTTCGGCTATACCGCCTACGCCTACCTCTGGGCGCGCATGGCCGCCGCCGCGCTGCGCCAGCGCGAGGCCGACCCGGCGTTCCACGACGGCAAGCTGGCCACCGCGCGCTTCTACTTCGCCCGCATCCTGCCCCGCGTGCACTCCCTCGCCGCCGCCGTCGAAGCCGGCAGCGAAAGCCTGTACGGCCTGGAGGCGGAACAGTTCTGAAGCTTCCGTCGAGCGTTGTCGCGCGGCCCGTGGGCCGCGTGTTTTTTCCGGGACAGCATGCAACGCGCTGTCCGCCGACAGCCCGCGATAACGGCGGATAATCGCGAAGCGGTTATTCGCCCTACGACGCCCGGGAAGCCGGCCAGGCATTCTTGAAAAACGACGCAACCGCCGGTTATTCGCTAGACCAGGAACAAGGACATATCCATGCGAACCCTCACCACCCTCCTCGGCAACAGCCAGAAACTCGACGGCGGCGCCATGTTCGGCAATGCCCCGCGCGCGCTCTGGTCACGCTGGATGCAGCCCGATGCGGAGAACCGCATCGACCTCGGCTGCCGTGCCCTGCTGGTGCGCGACGGCGAGCGCAACGTACTGGTGG
>NZ_SCND01000431.1:0-4527 GCF_005503585.1 Pseudomonas sp. 2VD | reverse complement strand
GTGCTGCCCAGCCCGCTGAAATGGAGCGCGGCCAGGCCGGGCCCCTACGTGCGCCAGCGCGCGGCCTGGATTCGCCAGCAGATGTGGCAGTTGGGCGGCGACGACTACCTGCTGCGCCTGGAGCGCTGAAAGCTCAACGCGGCGGTTTTTCCAGGGCCTGGCGCGGCACCGCGAGCATCAGCCGCAAGTCGTCGTCCGGCAGGTGCGCGGTCAGGCCCAGTTGCGGATAGACCCAGGCCTCGCCCTGGGCCAGTTGCAGGCGCAGGCGCGGCTGGCCGAGACTGGCCAGCAGCCGCTCGGCACCGACCCTGCCTTCGGGAATCATGCTCAGCGCCACGATCGGCTTGTCGCCCAACTGTCCTTCCAGCCCGGCGCTCAATGGCTGCGGCGCGCTGCCAGGCTGCAACGCGGATGCCCGCTGCAGGCTCAGTTGCTCCTCGGCGCTCAGGCCCAGCTCGCCTTCCACCTGCCAGGGGCCGCCATCGCCCAGCAGGCGGCCACGGAAGGCCAGGCGCACGCCATCCAGGCGCGGGTCCACCCACAGCTCGCCATCCACCGCGTCGTGCAGCTGGCGCAGGGTCAGGGCGTTGTCCGCCAACGGCGCCAGCACCTGCTCCTGCCAGTCGGCCAGCCACGGCAACGGCCGTGCCGGTTCCGGCGTACGGACCAGCCAGGCGCCGACGACGAAGGTCAGGACCGCCAGCGACAGGTAGAACAGCCAGCGGGTATTGCGCGGCATGGGATTCCTCCGGGCAGAAAAAAACCGCACCCTTGCGGGGTGCGGTTTTCGCGAGGCGCGGTGATCAGGCGAGAATCCGCCCTTTCAGCTTGCTCATGGCGTTCTTTTCCAGCTGCCGGATACGCTCGGCGGAGACGTTGTACTTTTCCGCCAGGTCATGCAGCGTGGCCTTCTCCTCGGACAGCCAGCGCTGCTGGAGAATGTCGCGGCTGCGCTCGTCGAGGCCTTCCAGCGCCTCGTGCAGATTGGCGCTGGAGCTGTCGCTCCAGTCGGCGTCTTCCAACTGGCGCGCCGGGTCGTAGCGGTGGTCTTCGAGGTAATGCGCCGGCGACTGGTAGGCGCTCTCGTCGTCCGCGTCAGCGGCCGGGTCGAACGCCATGTCCTGGCCGGTCAGGCGGCTTTCCATCTCGCGCACTTCGCGGGGCTCGACCCCCAGGCTCTCGGCGACGCGATGGACTTCCTCGTTGTTCAACCAGGCCAGGCGCTTCTTCTGGCTGCGCAGGTTGAAGAACAGCTTGCGCTGCGCCTTGGTGGTGGCGACCTTGACGATCCGCCAGTTGCGCAGGATGAACTCGTGGATCTCCGCCTTGATCCAGTGCACGGCGAAGGACACCAGGCGAACGCCCATTTCCGGGTTGAAACGCTTCACGGCCTTCATCAGGCCGACGTTGCCTTCCTGGATCAGGTCGGCCTGGGCCAGGCCGTACCCCGAATAACTCTTGGCGATATGAACAACGAAGCGCAGGTGCGCCAACACCATCTGCCGCGCCGCTTCCAGGTCTTGCTGATAGAAGAGGCGTTCGGCCAGTTCACGCTCCTGTTCCGGCGACAACAGCGGAATGCTGTTCACCGAGTGCACGTAGGCTTCCAGGTTTGCGCCTGGAACCAAGGCATGTACAGGTTGCAAAGAAGTGGTCATGCGAATCCTCCGATTCACGAAACTCGCGCAGTGTAGCACTCGGATATCTGACTGCAAGCGGGTGTATAAGTTCCTTTACAGCGACCCGCCGGCCGGTCGTGATTCCCCTGTCCTCAGCGCGGCGCCAGCTCGCGCAGGTGGCGGGCCACGGCCAGCCAGGCGCCGACCCAGCCAAGCAGCACCGCGCCGACGGTGAGCGACAGGCCGTCGTCCAGCGGCACGCCCTGCAGGCCGAAGTCGCTGCCGTACAGCCCTGAAAGGTTGACCACCGAACCGTTCAGCCAGTTCAGCGAATAGGCCAGCAGCGCCCAGGACAGGATGCCCGCGCCCAGGCCGTACAACGCGCCCATGTACAGGAATGGCCGGCGCACGTAACCGTCCGTCCCGCCGACCAGCTTGATCACCTCGATTTCGTTACGGCGATTTTCGATGTGCAGGCGGATGGTGTTGCCCACCACCAGCAAGAGGGTCAGCACCAGCAGGATGGTCAGGCCGAAGACGAAGCGTTCGCCGAGCTTGAGGATCGCGCTCAGGCGCTCGACCCATACCAGGTCGAGCTGCGCCTGCTGCACATGAGGCAGCTCCGCGAGCTGCTGGCGCAGCGCTTCCAGGCCGGCCCGGTCGATCTGCTTGGGCGTGACCGAGATCACTGGCGGCAGCGGGTTCTCCGGCAGCTCCTTGAGCGCTTCGCCCAGGCCGGACTGTTCCTGCAATTCGCTGAGCGCCTGCTCGCGGCTGATCAGTTGGGCCTCGATCACGTCCGGCAGGCGTTCGATCTGCTCGCGCAGGTCCTGACCCTGGTTTTCGCTGGTCTTCAGGTCGAGGAACAGGGAGATCTGCGCGGCGCGCTGCCAGGAGCCGCCGAGCCGTTCGACATTGTTCAGCAGCAGCGAGAGGCCCATCGGCAGGCTCAGGGTGATACCCATCACCAGGCAGGTGAAGAAGCTGCCGAACGGGTGGCCGAACAACCGGCGCAGGCTGTCCACCAGGCTGGCGCGATGGCTTTCCAGGTAGGCGCTGAACGAGCCGCTCCAGTCGGTCTGTTCCTGGCTCGGTTTCTCGCGGGTCTTGCGTTCCGGTGCGCCCTCTTCGGGGCCACGGGGAAGATCGTTGGCGCTCATCAGGCCTCGTCCTCACGGTCAGCGATGATCCGGCCACGCTGCAGGGTCAGCATGCGATGGCGCATACGGGCGATCAGGGCCAGGTCGTGGCTGGCGATCAGTACGGTGGTGCCCAGGCGATTGATATCCTCGAACACGCCCATGATTTCCGAGGCGAGTCGCGGGTCGAGGTTGCCGGTGGGTTCGTCCGCCAGCAGCAGGGCCGGCTGGTGGACGATGGCGCGGGCAATGCCGACCCGCTGCTGCTGGCCGGTGGAAAGGTCGGAAGGCAACGCCTCGCCCTTTTCCTTCAGGTTCACCCGCTCCAGGGCCGAGGCCACGCGCTTGGCGATCTCCGGCTTGGGCATGCCGAGGATCTGCAGCGGCAGGGCGATGTTGTCCGCCACCGTACGATCGGTGAGCAGTTGGTGGTTCTGGAACACCACGCCGATCTGCCGGCGCAGGAAAGGGATCTGCGCGGTAGTGATGCGCCCCAGGTCCTGGCCGCCGAGCAACAGCTTGCCGCTGGTCGGTCGCTCCATCGCCAGGATGAGGCGCAGCAGGGTGCTCTTGCCGGCGCCGGAGTGGCCGGTGACGAAGAGGATCTCGCCACGGTGCACGCGGAAGGACACCTCGTGCAGGCCTACGTGGCCGTTGGGATAGCGTTTGCCGACCTGCTCGAAGCGGATCATGCGTTCTCCCGCTCTGCGAAGAGTGCCTGGACGAAGGCGTCGGCCTCGAAGGTACGGAGATCGTCGATCCCCTCGCCGACACCGATATAGCGGATCGGCAGGCCGAACTGCTTGGCCAGGGCGAAGATCACCCCGCCCTTGGCGGTGCCGTCCAGTTTGGTCAGGGCCAGGCCGGTCAGCTCCACCGCGAGGTTGAACTGCTTGGCCTGGTTGATGGCGTTCTGCCCGGTGCCGGCGTCGAGCACCAGCAGGACCTCATGGGGCGCCGTCTCGTCCAGCTTGCCGATCACCCGGCGCACCTTCTTCAGCTCCTCCATCAGGTTGTCCTTGGTATGCAGGCGTCCGGCGGTATCGGCGATCAGCACGTCGATGCCGCGGGCCTTGGCGGCCTGCACCGCGTCGAAGATCACCGAGGCGGAGTCGGCGCCGGTGTGCTGGGCGATCACCGGGATGCGGTTGCGCTCGCCCCAGACCTGCAACTGCTCCACGGCGGCAGCGCGGAAGGTGTCGCCGGCGGCCAGCATGACCTTCTTGCCCTCGAGTTGCAGCTTCTTCGCCAGCTTGCCGATGGTGGTGGTCTTGCCCACGCCGTTCACCCCGACCACCAGGATCACATAGGGCTCGCGCGCGACGTCGACCTGCAACGGCTGCTCCACCGGGCGCAGCAGGCTGGCCAGCTCTTCCTGCAGCGCCTTGTACAGCGCGCCGCTGTCGGCCAGCTCCTTGCGCGCCACGCGCTTGGTCAGGTTCTGCACGATCAGGGTGGTGGCCTCGACGCCGACGTCGGCGGTCAGCAGGCGCGTCTCGATGTCGTCGAGCAGGTCGTCGTCGATTTCCTTGCGACCGAGGAACAGGCTGGCCATGCCTTCGCCGATGCTGGCGCTGGTCTTGGACAGCCCCTGCCGGAGGCGGGCGAAGAAGCCCGGCCTGGTCGCCGGCTCGCTGACTGCCGGAGCGGCGGCCAGCGGCGCAACGGGCTCGGGCTCGGGCTCGGGCTCGGGCTCGGGCTCGGGCTCGGGCTCGGCAGCAAGGATAGGCTCGGGTTGCGCGACGGGCGCCTCGGGCCGGGGCGAATGC
>NZ_SCND01000430.1:0-4561 GCF_005503585.1 Pseudomonas sp. 2VD | reverse complement strand
GTGCTGCTCGCCGCGGTCAGCCAGTGCGCCTACGGCCAGGTCGAGTTCGGCGTCTACGCCGCCGGCAGCCGTCTGCGCGACGCCGGCCTGCTCTCGGCTGGCGGAATGACCCGCGAGGCGGCCCTAGGCAAGCTCTTCGGCCTGCTCGGCGCCGGCCTCGGACGCGACGAAGCGCAACGCTGGTTCGCCCTCGACCTGTGCGGCGAGAACGCCGACTGACCGCCCTGCGGCCGCCCGCCGGCGGCCGCTTCCTTCAGCCCTCCCCGCGATACGCGACCACGCCGGCGGCCCGCCCGTGCCCGGCGCCCATCGTCAAGCTTCAGCGAACAGTGTTTCCGGCCTTCCCCGGTTTATCCCCCGGCGGCGAGTCCACAGGATGTCGCCTTCCGCTGCCGGCCCCGCCGGCATCCGCCCACAAGGAGGAAACACCTGCATGTACGCCATCGCCGAAGACACCCTTCCCGCACGCGTATTGAAAGAACTGTTGCTCTATCGCCGCCGTTACCCCGAGCATCGCCAGAGCGCCAGCGAAGCGGACGAGGTCCGCCGCATCGAACAGGTCCAGTTGCCGCGCATCGCCGCCTTCATCGAAGCCGGCGAGCCCATCGAGTTCGTCCTGCCGGCGTTTCCGGCCAAGTCGCCGAACCCCGGCAAGGTCCTCGACAGCCGTCCGGACATGGCCGAGCGCCTGTCGCTGTCGTTCCTCAACCACCTGTGCCAGCGCATCCAGCTGTTCTATGCACCGGGCGCGAAGATCACCGTCTGCTCCGACGGCCGGGTGTTCGGCGACCTGGTGAGGATCGGCGATGCGCACATCAGCGCCTACCAGGATGCCTTGCGCCTGATGATCGAGGAGATCGGCGCCACCCATATCGGCGTGTTCAACCTGGAGGACGTACGCGCCTTCGAGGCCCAGCGCGACAACCACGAGCAGCTCCGCCAGTTGCTGATCGACGGCTACGCCGAGCCGCTGGAAAGCATCCGCGAGACCCTGCTGGCCAGCGAAGAAGGCCTGCTGCTGTACCGCGCCATCACCCGCTTCCTCTACGAGGACGGCCTGACCCCCGACTACCAGGGCTCGAAGACCGCCCTGCAACGCGACGCCAAGGAGCGCGCCTACGGGGTGATCCAGCGCAGCTGGGCCTGGGGCGCGCTGCTGGCCGACCAGTTCCCCCGCGCGATCCGCCTGTCCATCCATCCGCAGCCGGCGGACAGCCTGAAGTTCGGCATCCACATGATGCCGACCCGCGACGACTGGCTGACGCCCTGGCACGGCGTTGCGGTGAACACCGAGGACCGCTTCGTGCTGATGAAGCGCAGCGAGGTGCTGGAACTCGGCGGCGAACTGGTGCAGATCAACGGCCAGCCCAGTCACTACCGCCTGCCGGCCAGGGCCGCCCGGCGCGCCGCCGTGGCCTGAGCCCGAGGAGCCAGACGATGAACGCCTATCTCAGCGATCAACCGGTACGTCTCTCGCCGCTGCGCGACGAACAGGGCAACCAGCCGCGCTTCGGCCTGCTGCTGGAGCCCGGCCGCCCCGGCATGCACGTCGGCGAGCTGCCGGCGCAGTGGCTCAAGGGCCTGGCGCGCAGCCACCACCTGCTGCTCCTGCGCGGCTTCGCCGCCTTCGCCGACGCCGAGAGCCTGACCCGCTACTGCCACGACTTCGGCGAAGTGATGCTGTGGCCGTTCGGCGCGGTGCTCGAGCTGGTGGAACAGGAAGGCGCCGAGGACCACATCTTCGCCAACAACTACGTGCCGCTGCACTGGGACGGCATGTACCTGGAGACGGTGCCGGAATTCCAGGTGTTCCACTGTGTCGACGCGCCCGGCGACAGCGACGGCGGCCGCACCACCTTCAGCTCGACCCCGGCGGCGCTGCAACTGGCCGACAGTAGCGAGCTGGAACTCTGGCGCCGCGCCAGCGGCCGGTACCAGCGCAGCGCGGCGCACTACAGCAGCCGCTCGGCGGCACCGATAGTCGAGCGCCACCCGCGCCGAGAATTCCCCATCCTGCGTTTCTGCGAACCGCCGGTCGAGGGCGACGCCAGCTTCATCAACCCCTCCGAGTTCCACTACGACGACATCGCCCCGGAACAGCGCGGCGAACTGCTCGCCAGCCTGCGCCGCTGCCTGTACCACCCACAGGCGCACTACGCCCACCGCTGGCGCAGCGACGACCTGGTGATCGCCGACAACCTGACCCTGCTGCACGGTCGCGAGGCCTTCGTCCACCGCGCGCCGCGCCACCTGCGGCGGGTGCATATCCACGCCGAGCCGGCGCTGCGCAACCCGCACCTGCAGCGCGACTGACCGCCCCGCCGGCCGTGCGCGCCACGGCCGGCGTCCCGACAAGGAACCAGCATGAGCCATTCCGTCCCCAACGCGCTGATGACCGGCGCCGACTATCTCGACAGCCTGCGCGACGGTCGCCAGGTCTACCTCAACGGCGAACGGGTCGCCGACGTCACCCGGCACAGGGCGTTCCGCAACGCCTGCCGCAGCATCGCCGGGCTCTACGACGGCCTCCACGGCGAGCAGCGCGACGTCCTCACCCGGGTCGATGCCCAGGGCCGCCGCAGCCACCGCTTCTTCACCCCCGCGCAGAACGCCGAGGACCTGCTCGGCGCGCGCGAGGCGATCGGCTGCTGGTCGCGCATGACCTACGGCTTCATGGGGCGTACCCCGGACTACAAGGCGGCGTTCATGTCCGGGCTGGAGGCCGGCGCCGGCTTCTACGGCGACTACCGGCAGAACGCCTGCGCCTGGCACCGCGCCTTCGCCGACCGCGGGCTGTTCCTCAACCACGCGATCATCAATCCGCCGCTGGACCGCAGCAAGGCGATCCACGAGATGCGCGACGTGTTCGTCCACGTCGAACGCGAGACCGACCAGGGCATCGTCGTCAGCGGGGCGAAGATGCTCGCCACCGGCAGCGCCATCACCAACGCCACCTTCGTCGCCCCGGTCGCCTCGGCGCAGATGGAGGCCGGCAAGGCCGAGGACTTCGCCGTTGTGTTCTTCGCCCGCATGGACAACCCCGGCCTGCGCCTGATGTGCCGGCCATCCTACGAGGAGCGCGCGAGCAGCCCCTTCGACTACCCGCTGTCCAGTCGTTTCGACGAGAACGACAGCGTGCTGCTGTTCGACAAGGCGCTGATTCCCTGGGAGGACGTCCTGGTCTACCGCGACCTGCGCCGCGCCACCGGCTTCTATGCCGAGTCGGGCTTCGCCAACCTGTACAACTTCCAGTCCGGCATCCGCCTCGGGGTGAAGCTGGAACTGATGATCGGCCTGCTTTCCCTCGGCGTGCGCGCCAATGGCACCCAGGGCTTCCGCGGGATACAGGCGGCCCTCGGCGAGCTGATCGCCCTGCAGCACCTGCTGCAGGCGCTGACCACCGCCATGGCCCGCGACCCGGAGCGCAACGCCGCCGGTTCGGCGGTGCCGCGCCTGGAGTACGCCAATGCCCTGCGCATCCAGGTGCCGCAGATCTGGAAGCGTGTCCGCGAGTTGCTGGAAAGCGCCCTCGGCGGCGCCCCGCTGGTCACCGTCTCGGGCGCCGCCGACCTGCGCGACGGCGAGGCGCGGCGGCTGGTGGACAGCTACTACCGCGGTGCCGAGCTGGAGCCGGAGCAGCGCCTGAAGCTGTTCAAGCTGATCTGGGACGCCACCGGCAGCGAGTTCGGCGCGCGCCACGCGGTCTATGAGAGCCATTATTCCGGCAATGCCGAGCAGATCCGCCTCGACTCGCTGGCCTGGGCCAGCCGTCGCGGGCACCTGGCCTACTGCGAGGCGATGGTCCAGCGCTGCATGGCCGACTACGACATCCACGGCTGGCTGCGGGGGCCCTGGCAGCATGACTGAGCGTAAACGCTGGCTGGCCGGCTGCCTCTCGGCCCTGCTTTCCCTGCCGCTGGCCGCCGCCGTGCCGGGCCCGGACGCGCCGGCCGACCTGGCGCGCGGCAAGGCGATGGCGCAGAAGATGTGCTCGCGCTGCCACGACGACGACGGCAACGGCGGGCCACGACCGAACCGCAGCTACCCGAAGCTCGCCGGGCTCGACCGGGAATACCTGTACAAGCAGATCTACGACCTCAAGACCCAGCGCCGGCGCAACCCGGCCACCAACGGTCGCGGCGAGGAGCTGAGCGCGGCGGACGTGGTCAACGTCTCCGCCTGGTTCGCCGCCCAGCGCATGAGCGCCGGCGAACAGACCCTGGCCGACCCGGCGCAACGCGAACGCGGTCGCCAGCTCTTCGAGAACGGCCTGGCGCAGCGCGGCGTACCCCCCTGCGTCACCTGCCACGGGCCCGCCGCCCAGGGCCTGGCGGCGCTGAAGGCGCCGCGCCTTGCCGGGCAATGGGCGGAATACCTGGCAACCCAGTTGCACGGCTTCCGCGACGGCAAGCGCGGCAACAGCGCGACCATGCGCGCGGTCGCCGGCGGCCTGGAGGATAGCGACATCCAGGCGCTCGCCGGCTACCTGGGCAGCCTGGGGCCGTAAGGCGAATAACCGCTCGCGGTTATCCGCCGCCTATCCGCGACGCCAGCGGCGGAT
>NZ_SCND01000042.1:0-26562 GCF_005503585.1 Pseudomonas sp. 2VD | reverse complement strand
CGCCGGCCGCCGTGGGGTACTGGACCGGGCTGCTGGAGGCCGAGAGCATGACCCGCCTCGACGGCTTCGGCGCCCACGAGCCGCAAGCCGCGCAAGGTCCGGCCAGCCATCGCGAAGCGCTGCCGGACGGGCTGCTCGAACGACTCAAGGCCACTGCGGCGCAACGCGGACTGCCGTTGAAATCGCTGCTGCTCGCCGCCCATTGCCTGACCCTGCATCTGTTCTCCCGCAGCGACAGCGTGGTCACCGGCGCGATCAGCAACGGCCGCCCCGAACTGCCCGACGCCGACCGCATGGTCGGCCTGTTCCTGAATACCGTGCCGGTCCGCTCGGAGATTGCCGGGCATAGCTGGATCGAGGTAGCCGATGCGCTGTTCCGCCAGGAGCGCGACGGACACGCCCACCGCCGCTATCCGCTCAGCGCCATCCAGCAGATCGTCGGCGACGAACTGAGCAGCGCCTTCAACTACGTCAACCTGCATGTCCTCGAACCGCTGTGGCAATTGCGCGACTTCCGCGTCTGGGAAGAAACCAACTTCGCCCTGCTGGTCAACGTGATCGCCACGCCCAGCGACGGCATGTACCTGCGCATCGACAGCGACGGCCGCGGCATCAGCCGCAGCCAGGCCGCGCTGATCGGCGCGACCTTCGTCGAACTCCTGTGGCGCCTCGCCGAGCATCCCGACGAAGCCGCCGACTTCGCCTTCCTCGCCCCTCGCCGCGACGCCGCTTCCCAGCCCGAGCCGCTGGTCGACGTCGTCAGCCTGTTCGAACGCCAGGTCGAGGCGCTGCCGGGCAGCGCCGCGCTGGCCTTCGAGGAGCAACGCTGGACCTATCGCGACCTCGACCATGTGGCGCGCTCCGTGGCCACCCGCCTGGTCCGCGCCGGCGCGCGCCGCGGCGATGCGATCGGAGTGGCGCTGAACCGTTCGCCGGAGATGATCGCGACGATCTGGGGCATCCTGCGCGCCGGCCTGGTCTGCGTGCCGCTGGACGTCAGCTATCCCGCGCAGCGCCTGGCGCTGATCCTGGAGACCGCACAGCCGTTCCGGGTGGTCGCGCATCCCGAGCACGCCCATGTCGCCGCGGCGGAACGGGTGCTGCCGGTAGAGGAACTGGTCGCCGACATCGAGCCCGAGACCTTCGCCGCGCCGCAGCTCGACGAGCTGGCCATGCTGCTGTTCACCTCCGGTTCCACCGGGCGGCCGAAGGGCGTCGAGCTTAGCCACCGGATGTGGGCCAACTACACCCAGTGGCAATTGCGCGTCGCCAGCGGCGTACCGGGGCTGCGCACCCTGCAGTTCGCGCCGCTGAGCTTCGACATGGCCTTCCAGGAGATCTTCTCCACGCTGTGCGGCGGCGGCGAGCTGCAACTCATCTCCAACCGCGAGCGGATGGACCCCTCCGCGCTGCTGCATGTCCTCGAACGCCGCCAGGTCCAGCGCGTGCTGTTGCCCTTCGTCGCCCTGCAACGCCTCGCCGAGGCCTCCAACACCCTGGGCGTACGCCCCGGCGCCCTGCGCGTGGTGGTGTCCTCCGGCGAGCAGTTGCGCATCACCGAAGACGTCCGCGCGTTCTGCGCGGCGATGCCCGGGCTGCTGCTGGAGAACCAGTACGGTCCCACCGAGACGCACCAGGTCACCTACCACTCGCTGAGCGGCGATCCGGCGCACTACCCGGACCTGCCGCCGATCGGCCGGCCGCTGGACGGGGTCGAGGTGCAGGTGCTCGACGCCGCGCTGCGCCCGGTACCGGTCGGCGTTACCGGCGAGCTGTACTTCGGCGGCGACTGCCTCGCGCGCGGCTACCACCGCGCCCCCGAACTCACCGCCGAGCGCTTCGTCGAACATCCCTGGCGCCCCGGCGCCAGGCTCTACCGCACCGGCGACCTCGGTCGCATCCTCGGCAACGGCGAGATCGTCTGGCTCGGCCGCGCCGATACCCAGGTCAAGGTCCGCGGCTTCCGCATCGAGCCGGCCGAGGTCGAGCTGGCGATCATGCGCCAGGCCGAGCGCCAGCCGGGCCTGCGCGGCGCGGCGGTGGTGGCTCGCGAGCGCCAGGGCAACGATGCATTCCTCGCTGCCTTCCTGCTCGGCGAGCCCGAGGCGGTGGATCTCGCCGAACTGAAGCAGGCGCTGCGCAGCGAACTGCCGGAACACATGGTGCCGGCGCACTTCGCCTGGGTCGACGGCTTCGCCCTCACCCCCAGCGGCAAGCGCGACGACGCCGCCCTGCGCGCGCTGCCGCTGGAGCACGGGTCGAACATCGAGTACCTGGCCCCGCGCGATGACTACGAGCGCACCCTGGCCGGACTCCTCGGCGAGTTGCTGGATCGTCCCCGGGTAGGCATCCGCGACAGCTTCTTCGATCTCGGCGGCACCTCGCTCAGCGCGATGCGCTTCATGCTGCTGATCGAGAAGCGCTATGGCGTCGACCTGCCGATGGCCGCGCTGATCGAGACGCCGACCGTGGAGGGCCTGGCCGAACGCCTGCGGGAACGCTCGGCGGTGCGCGCCTTCGACCCGCTGGTACCGATCCGTGCCGGCGGCAGCCGCCCGCCGCTGTTCCTCGTCCACCCGCTCGGCGGCCACGTACTCTGCTACCTGCCGCTGGTCCGCGCACTGCCGCCGGACCAGCCGGTATATGCCCTGCAGGCGGCCGGCACCGGCCAGGGCAGTACGCCGCTGGCGGTCCTCGAGGACATCGCCGCCAGTTACCTCGCGGCGATCCGCCGGGTGCAGCCGGAAGGCCCCTATTACCTCGGCGGCTGGTCGTTCGGCGGCTTCGTCGCCTACGAGATGGCCCGGCAACTGCGCGCGCTCGACCCGCAGGCAGTCGCCCAACTGATCGTGCTCGACTCCATCACCGTCGACCGCAACCACGCCGGCAGCGCCAGCGACGAAGCCCTGCTGCTGTTCTTCTACTGGGAACTGGTCTGGTTCGAACGCAGCGACGAGGAGGTCGAGCCGCTGCCTGAAGGCGCGAGCCTGGAGCAGAAACTCGACCACATCGTCGAACGCGCCATCGAGGCCGGCGTACTTCCCGCCGGCACCCCGCGCGCCACCGTGCAGCGGCTCTACGAGCTGTTCCGGGCGAGCTGGCAGGCACTCATCGGCTATCGCCCGGAAGTCAGCGACCAGGACATGACCCTGCTGCGCGCGGACGGCCCGCTGCCGCTGGCGCTGAAGCCGATGCACGACGCCGCCGGCACCCACTACGGCGACCCGAAGAACGGCTGGCAGCACTGGACCAGCGGCCGCCTCGATGTGATCGACGTACCCGGCGACCACCTGGTGCTGATGAAAGAACCCTATGTCGAGACGGTCGCGGCAGAGATCGCCGCGTTGCTCGAACCCTCCACCTCCAGCGAACGGACCCGCCCATGAGCAGACACCCCCTGAAGATCGTCATCGCCGGCGCCGGCATCGGCGGGCTCGCCGCGGCCGCCTGCCTGAAGGCCGCCGGCTTCGAGGTCGAACTCTACGAGCGGGCCAGGGAGCTGCGCGCGGTCGGCTCGGCGCTGTCGCTGATGCCCAACGCGCTGACCGCCCTGGAGAGGGTCGGCGTGCGCCCTGACCTTACCCGCGCCCAGGCCTTCGACTCGCTACGGTTCCTCACCCGGCGCGGGCGACCGATCCGCGCCATCGACTTCGGCGGCCTGGCCCGTCAGCTCGGCCAGCCGAGCCTGGCGATCCACCGCGCAAGCCTGCAGCAGGCGCTGCTGGAACAGGCCCGCGACTGCCGCATCGAACTGGGCGTGAGCGCCACCGGCTACCTGCGCCACGCCGACGGCGAAGGCGTCACCGTGCTCTGCAGCGACGGCCGCGAAGTGCACGCCGACGTGCTGATCGGCGCCGACGGCTTCAACTCGGCGATCCGCGCCACCATGACCGGCCCGGAGCGTCCCACCGACTGGCACTACGTGATCTGGCGCGCCACGCCGGCGTTCCGCCATCCGAAGGTGACGCCGGGCTACGTCGCCCATTACTGGGGTCGTGGGCAGCGCTTCGGTCTCGCCGACATCGGCGAAGGCAACGTCTATTGGTGGGGCACCCGCAACATGCCGGCCGAACAGGCGAAGGACTGGCGCGGCGGCAAGGCGGGCATCCAGCGCCTCTACGCCGGCTGGGCCGACGAAGTGCAGGCGGTCATCGAGGCGACCCCGGAGGCCGACATCAGCAGCCTGCCGGCCCAGGACCGACCGTTCCTCGAGCGCTGGGGCGACGGCCCGGTGACCCTGCTCGGCGATGCCGCGCATCCGATGCTGACCAGCCTCGGCCAGGGCGCCGCCATCGCCATCGAAGACGCCGCGGTGCTGGCCCACTGCCTGGCCACCATCGACGACCCGCAAGCCGCCCTGCGCGCCTACGAGAACCGCCGTCGCGACCGCGCCAGGGCGATGGTCGAGACCTCGCGGGCGCTGAGCCGCATCGAGCAGTTGGAGCATCCGCTGCGCACCATCGCCCGCGATCTCTACTTCCGCTTCGCTCCGGAGCGAACCTTCGCCCGGCAGAACGAACTGGCACTGACCTTCCCAGGAGTCGAATGATGGCCGAGATACGACGCCCGCTGTCCGCGGTGGAACGCTGGTACTGGCTCAGCGACCAGTTCTCCGCGCTGAACGTGATTTCCCGGGTGCGGGTCCATGGCCAGTTGTCCATCGACGACCTGCGCCGCGGCCTCGACGCGCTGCAGGCGCGGCATCCGCTGCTGCGCGCGCGGATCGAGCACGATGCCGGGCTCGACCCGCGCTGGGTGCCCTGCGAGCGGCCCATCCCGCTGCGCGAGGTGCGCGGTGGTGGCGAGGAGCAATGGCTGCGGGAAATCAACGAGCGCGAATTGCCGGAACGCATCGATCCGGACAGCGGGCCACTGATCCGTACCGTGGCGATCGCCACCGACGCCGGCGCCCACGACCTGCTGGTCGTGGTACCGCACATCATCGCCGACGGCACTACCGTGCTGACCCTCGCCGAACAATGGCTGACCCTGGCCGCCGACCCCGCCGCGCAACCCTGGACCGCCAGCGCCCTGCCGCCGGCGGAGGATCTGCGTCCGCGCCGCTTCACCGGCGACGAAGGCGCGGCGCGCCTGGCCGAGCAGACCGCCCGGGACGAAGCGCTGGTCGGCCGCCACCGCCCGGGCCGGATCGAGCCGAGCAACCCGGTGCCGCTGGAAGCGCGGCGTACCCGCCTGCTGCACCGGGAGCTGGACGGCGCGCAGCTGGAACAGCTGCAACGACGCGCCCGCGAACACGGCACCACGGTACACGGCGCGCTGACCGCGGCGCTGGCCATCGCCGCCGGCCACGACCACCAGCGCCGCCCGAGCCACATCGCCATCGGCTCGCCGATCGACTTCCGCGACGAACTGGAGCCGCCGGTGCGCCCCGACGAAGTAGGCACCTACGTCGCCACGGTACCGGTGGTGCTGGACATCGCCCGACCGTTCTGGGAGGTCGCCCGCGCGCTCACCGACGACCTCGGCGAACGCCGTCGCCAGGGCCATCATTTCAACCTGGTCACCCTGGTCGCCAGCGCTGCGCCGCGCTGCATGGCCGACGCGCGGCCATTCATGGCCTTCATGGAAGCCGAAGGGCCGATCAACCTGTGCTCCTCCAACATCGGTCGCTATCCGTTCCCCGAGCGGATCGGCGCCTTGCGCCTCTCCGACGCGCAGTTCCTCACCGGCATCTCGGTGAACGGCTACTTCGTGGCCGCCATCAACTCCAGCCATGGCCGGCTGTTCTGGAACTTCACCTATATCGACGAAGCGGTCCCCGGCGAACGCGCCGAACGCCTGGCCGAAGATTGCCTGGGCACCCTGCTGTCGGCGATCCACGCCCCCCAACGATCCGCCCTCGAGGAGCAATGACATGTTATTCACCAGCAAACCTCTCTCGCCCCAGGGCCGCCACGTACTGATCACCGGCGCCTCCAGCGGCCTCGGCCGGGAAACCGCGCTGCACCTGGCCGAACAGGGTTTCCAGGTGATCGCCGGGGTGCGCCGCCAGGAGGATGGCGAGCGCCTGGCGAACGCCTGCCCGTCCGGCCGGGTCAGCACGCTGCTGATCGATGTCACCGACGAGGAATCCATTGGCCGGGCCGCCGCGCAGGTGGCGGAGAAAGTCGGCGATACCGGGCTCTGGGGCCTGGTGAACAACGCCGGGATCTGCATTTCCGCGCCGCTGGAATGCGTCTCCAGCGACCTGCTGCGGCGCCAGCTGGAAGTCAACCTGATCGGCCAGCTCGCGGTGACCCGGGCGATCCTGCCGCTGCTGCGCCGTGGCGGCGCGGCGCGCCTGGTGAACGTCACTTCGGGCCTCGGCTCGGTCGCCATTCCCTACCTGGGCGCCTACTCCGCCGCGCAGTTCGCCAAGGAGGGAGTGAGCGACGCCCTGCGCCGCGAGCTGGCGCCCATGGGCATCCAGGTCTCGGTGGTCAGCCCCGGGGCGATCTGGACGCCGATCTGGGGCAAGATCGCCAGCGAGGGCGAGCGCGCCCTGGCCGACGCCCCCGACGCCGTCGCCGACCTCTATCGCGATACCTACCTGCGCTTCCTCCAGGCCAACGAGGACGGCGCGCGCAACAGCGCGACCAAGCCCGCCGACGTCGCCGCCGCGGTGCATGCCGCGCTCACCGCGGCCAAGCCGCGGACCCGCTACCGGGTGGGCGCCGACGTGCGCCGCGGCACCCTGCTGGCGCGGCTGCTGCCCGATAGCGTGATCGACGGGATGTTCCGCCCCATCGTCACCGCCGCCCCGGCGGCGAAGGAGGAGCAACGTGCCTGATCGCAAACTGAGACTGGGCGAGGAACTGATCTCGCCACTGCACGCGCTCTACGACGGCCTGCAGGTGGACGGCGCGCCGCGTCCCGCGCATCGCGCCGCCGAGCATCCGGTGTGGGTGGTGACGCGCTACCGCGACGCGCGCAAGGTCCTCAACCATCCGGGCGTCCGCCGCGACGCCCGGCAGGCCGCCGAACTCTACGCGAAGCGTACCGGCAGCCCGCGCGCGGGGATCGGCGAGGGACTCAGCCACCACATGCTCAACCTCGACCCGCCGGACCATACCCGCCTGCGCTCGCTGGTCGGCCGCGCGTTCACCCCGCGCCAGGTGGAGCGCCTGCAACCGCATATAGAACGGATCACCGAGGAATTGCTGGACGCCATGGCCGGCCGCGAACAGGCCGACCTGATGGCCGACTTCGCGATCCCGCTGACCATCGCGGTGATCTTCGAGCTACTGGGCATTCCCGAGGCCGAGCGCGAACACGCCCGCCAGTCCTGGGAGCGCCAGGCGGAACTGCTGTCGCCGGAGGAGGCCCAGGCCCTGGCCGATGCGCAGGTCGACTACCTGCGCGTGCTGCTCGAGGCCAAGCGCCGGCAGCCGGCCGACGACGTCTACAGCGGGCTGGTGCAGGCCGCCGACGAGAGCGGCCAGCTGAGCGAGGCGGAACTCGTCTCCATGGCCCACCTGCTGATGATGAGCGGCTTCGAGACCACCATGAACATGATCGGCAACGCGCTGGTCACCCTGCTGGTCAACCCGGAGCAACTGGCGTTGCTGCGGGCGCAGCCGGAACTCCTGCCCAACGCCATGGAAGAACTGGTCCGCCACGACAGCCCGGTGCGCGCCTCGATGTTGCGCTTCACCGTGGAAGACGTAGAACTGGACGGGGTCACCATTCCCGCCGGCGAATACATCCTGGTCTCCAACCTGACCGCCAACCACGACGCCGAGCGCTTCGACGATCCCGACCGCCTCGACCTCACCCGCAACACCGATGGCCATCTCGGCTACGGCTTCGGCGTGCACTACTGCGTCGGCGCCTCGCTGGCCCGGCTGGAGGGGCGGATCGCCATCCAGCGCCTGCTCGCGCGCTTCCCCGACCTCCAGTTGGCGGTGCCCCACGCGGAACTGCAATGGCTGCCGATCACCTTCCTCCGCGCCCTGATCAGCGTGCCGGTGCGCACCGGATGCAGCGCCCCGGCGAACACCGCCTCCCACGCCAACCCGATCGAGAGGATCGTCCAATGAATGCCAAGGAAATTCTCGTCCACAGCCTGCGCCTCCTGGAAAACGGCGATGCCCGTGGCTGGTGCGACCTGTTCCATCCGGAAGGCGTACTCGAATTCCCCTACGCCCCGCCAGGCTGGAAGACCCGCTTCGAGGGCCGCGAAACCATCTGGGCGCATATGCGCCTGTTTCCCGAGCACCTGACCGTGCGCTTCACCGACGTGCAGTTCTACGAGACCGCCGACCCCGACCTGGCCATCGGCGAATTCCATGGCGACGGCGTGGCCACCGTTTCCGGCGGCAAGCTGGCGCAGGACTACATCTCGGTGCTGCGCACCCGCGACGGCCAGATCCTGCTCTACCGCGACTTCTGGAATCCGCTGCGGCACCTCGAGGCCCTGGGCGGGGTCGAGGCCGCCGCCAAGATCGTCCAGGGAGCCTGAGCCATGCCGCGCGCCGCCGTGGTCTGCGGCCTGGGCAGCTACCTGCCCGAGGCCGTGCTCAGCAACGACATGCTCGCCGCCGAGCTGGACACTTCCGACGCCTGGATCAGCAGCCGCACCGGCGTGCGCCAGCGGCATATCGCCGGCGACCTCGGCAGCGGCGACCTGGCCCTGCGGGCGGCCTCCGCCGCGCTCGCCTCGGCGGGGCTGGAGCGAGTCGATGCGGTGGTGCTGGCAACCAGCACCGGCGACTTCTGCTGCCCGGCCACCGCGCCCAGGGTCGCAGCGCGCCTGGGGTTGGTCGGCGCGCTCGCGTTCGACCTGTCCGCCGCCTGCACCGGCTTCGTCTACGGCCTGGCCAGCGTCGGCTCGCTGATCAGCGCCGGGCTGGCGGACAGCGCGCTGCTGGTCGGGGTGGACACTTTCAGCCATACCCTCGACCCCGCCGATCGCTCGACCCGCGCACTGTTCGGCGACGGCGCCGGAGCGGTGGTGCTGCGTGCCGGCGATGCCGAGGAAGAAGGCGCGCTGCTGGCCTTCGACCTCGGCAGCGACGGCCACCAGTTCGACCTGCTGATGACCCCCGCCGTCAGTCGCGCCGAACGCAGTTCCGGACAGGCCTCCAACTACTTCCGGATGGACGGCAAGGCAGTGTTCGGCCAGGCGGTGACGCAGATGAGCGACTCGGTGCAGCGGGTGCTCGACCGGGTCGGCTGGCAAGCTTCGGACCTCCATCACCTGGTCCCGCACCAGGCCAACACACGCATCCTCGCGGCGGTCGCCGACCAGCTCGACCTTCCCGTCGAGCGAGTGGTGAGCAACATCGCCGAGGTGGGCAACACCGTCGCCGCCTCGATTCCCCTGGCCCTGGCCCACGGCCTGCGCCAAGGCATCCTGCGCGACGGCGGCAACATGGTCCTCACCGGTTTCGGTGCCGGACTGACCTGGGGTTCGGTCGCCCTGCGCTGGCCGAAGATCGTTCCGACAATGGACTGAAGAGGGAAGAACAATGCCCAACGACATGGAAGACCATCTCCTCACCGTGCTCAGCGTCGCCAGCGGCGTGCCGAAGGAGGAAATCAGCCGGGACAGCAGGATGGAAGACCTGGCTTTCGATTCGCTGGTGGTCAGCGAGCTGTCGCTGAAGCTGCGCAAGGAGTTCGGCGTCACCGGGGTCGACGACGAACTCGACCTGCTGGAAACGGTGGACGAACTGTTCCAGCTGGTCGAGAAGCACCGCGCCGCCTGAGGCCAGCGAACGCCGGCGTTCCGTCGCTTCTCTGCCAGGCGAAGGCGGTGCCGGGACATGGGAACGCGCATCGCCTTCGATCAACCAACACCAGAGCGAGATTCGCTGGAGGAAGAGGTGAGTCAGAACATGGATCTCACGATCGGGACGCATCGGGAGTCGGCTTTCTACGAGCTGGAGTTCGGACCGAGGACGATAATGACCCTGGCCAACTTTCCGGACGACGTGCTGCCGTTGTTGCAAATGGAAAGCCTGATGACCTTCGAGGCGATGGCCTACCTGCGCTGCGACGCACTGGTCGAGCTAGGCTGCTACGACGGCCGGGCGCTGGAAATCGCGCGCCTGCTCAATGCCCGCTATCTCGGCGTCGACCTCGACCAGCGGGCGATCGAGACGCTGCGCACGCGGATCGAGCGCGAGGGCATGAGCGATCGCGCGGACACGGTGGTCGACGACATCCTCAACCACACCAGGCGCGGTGCCTCGGTCGGCTCGCGCGCGCTGTACCTGCTGCCGTTCAACCTGCTGGGCAACTTCCGCGAGCCGAAACGGCTGCTCGACTCCCTCGCCGAGCGCAGCGTGGCGGCGGTGGTTTCGGTATTCGGCGACAGCGCCGAGGCCACCCGCGTCCGCCAGAGCTACTACCGCCGTTGCGGGGTGCAGGGCCTGGAGCTGCACGCGCGGGACGACGGCACCGTGTTCACCGGCAGCGACGGCTTCTACTCGCGCTCGTATTCGCGCGCCTGCCTCCACGCCCTGCTCGCCGAGTGCGGGCTGACCGTGGTGCGCAGCGCTTCGAACCTGTTCGCCCACTGCGTGACGGTGCTGCCCGAAGGCGCCGACCAGGGCTTCGGTTCGTCGGCGGCATGAGTCGCCGTCGTGCATTCATCGCGCGGCCACGGCACGGGCAGGTCGCCGTGGCTCGCTTCATCGTCGTCTGAACCGCTCGGGAGCTGGAAACATGCCTTTGATTGTCTACGTGCTCGGTGCCGCGATCTTCGCCCTGACCACCAGCGAATACATGGTCGCCGGGCTGATGCCGGCACTGGCCGCCGAATTCGGCGTGTCCTTCGCCGCGATCGGCTACCTGGTCACCTTCTACGCCGGCGCGATGGCGCTCGGCGGCCCGCTGCTGACCACCGCCCTGCTCCGCGTGCCGCGCAAGAACGCCCTGCTCGGCCTGATCGCGCTGTTCGTGGTCGGCCAGGTCATCGGCGCCCTGGCGCCGGGCTATGCGGTGATGGTGGCGGCGCGACTGGTCACCGCGGTCGCCGCCGCGGCCTTCTTCGGCGTGGCGCTGACCGCCTGCGCCGAACTGGTCGAAGGCAACCAGTTCGGCCGCGCGTCGTCGCTGGTGCTCGGTGGCCTGATGGTCGGCACCGTGCTCGGCCTGCCCGTCGCCACCTGGCTGGGCGAATGGTACGGCTGGCGCGCAAGCTTCTTCGCGGTGGCGCTGGTGGCGGTGCTGGTCGGCCTGCTGGTGTTGCAGCTGATGCCGGCGATCCCGGGGTCGGCGGGCAGCGGTTCGCTGCGCGAGGAACTGAAGGTGTTCAGGAACGCCCATCTATGGTGGGTCTACGCCACCAGCCTGCTGCTGATCGGCGCCACCTTCGCCGGCTTCACCTATTTCGTGCCGATCCTCACCGAGGTCAGCGGCTTCTCCGCCTCGACCGTACCGCTGCTGCTGGTGGTCTACGGCCTGGCGACGCTGGTGGGCAACAACATCGTCGGCCGCCTGGCCGACCGCCATACCATCGCGGTCCTGGCCTTCGGCCTGCTGGCGGCCATCGCCGCGATGGTGGCCTTCGCCCTGTTCGGACAGGTTCCGGCGGTGGCGGTGGCGGCGCTGGTGGTGATCGGCCTGACCGGGGTGTCGATGAACCCAGCGCTGGTGACCCGCGGCGCACGGGTCGGCCATAACAACATGCTGGTCAACTCGGTGCACACCGCCTGCATCATGCTCGGCGTGATGGCCGGTTCCTGGATCGGCGGCCTGGGCATCGCCGGCGGATTCGGCCTGCAGGGCGCGCTCTGGGTCGGCGCGGCCCTCGGGGTGCTGGCGCTGCTGACCCTGCTGTCGGAGCTGCGCTTCGCCCGCGCCCCGGTGGGCGGGGCGCTGGGCCGCTGAGCGAGATCCCTCAGGCACTGCGCGCCAGCCAGCGGCAGTAGCCGGCGACGCCCTCTTCCAGGCTCTGGAAATCGTCCCGGTAGCCCGCCTCGCGCAGCAGCTCCAGGTCGGCGCAGGTGTGGCTCTGGTAGCGCGCCCGCAGCGACTCGGGGAACTCGCGGTAGCCGAGCAGGCCGCTTTCCACCGCCTGTTGCAGCGACAGGGGCGGCTGGTCGGCGTTGGCGCGGACGCTATTGATCACCGCCAGGGCGACCTCGTTGAAGGTCCGCGCCTGGCCGCTGCCGAGGTTGAAGATTCCCGAACGCTGCGGATGATCGAAGAAATGCAGGTTGACCCGCGCCACGTCCTCCACCGCGACGAAGTCGCGCAGGTGGCCGCCGGGCGGGAAGCCACCGTGTTCGCCGAACAGTTCGACCCGCCCGTCGCGGCGCAATTGCTGGTAGCAGTGGTAGGCCACCGAGGCCATCCGCCCCTTGTGTTCCTCGCGCGGCCCGTAGACGTTGAAGTAACGCAGGCCGACCACCTGACTGCGCGCCTGCGGCAGCGCCCGGCGCACACGCTGGTCGAAGAGGAACTTGGAATAGCCGTAGACGTTCAGCGGCCGCTCGTACTGGCGCGCCTCGCGGAAGGTCCGGCCGGCGCCGTAGACCGCCGCCGACGAGGCGTAGAGGAACGGCACGCCGAGTTCCAGGCTGCTTTCCAGCAGGCGGCAACTGTAGCGGTAGTTGTTCTCCATCATGTAGCGGCCATTGCTTTCCAGGGTGCTGGCGCAGGCACCCTGGTGGAACAGCGCGCGGACCGTGCCGAAGTCGCCGCGGGCGTAGCGCTCGAGGAAGTCGTTCTGGTCCAGGTAGTCGGCGATATCGGCGTCCGCCAGGTTGCGGAACTGCTCGCCGTCGGTGAGATCGTCCACCGCGATGATGTCGGTCTCGCCGCGCCGGTTCAGCGCCTGCAGCAGATTGCTGCCGATGAAGCCGGCGGCGCCGGTGACGATGATGCTCATGGGCACTCCCTTCGACAGGATGAATGCCCCCAGGCTATGCCTATGCGCCGCGCCGCCCGTTGACCTGCAACAAGCCATAGGTGGACGGCAGCGGTTCAGCGGGAAGGACGATCGTTGTGACCGAGGTCGCGTTGCGGGTCGATGCGGTCGCGAACCCGCTGTTTGAGCGCCTTGGCCTCGGGGAAGCCGCCGTCGGCCTTGCGTTCCCAGACCTGCACGCCGTCGCAGGTGATACGGAAGACGCCACCGGTTCCGGGCTCCAGGCAGACTTTTCCGAGATCGTCGGCGAAGGTGCTGAGCAGTTCCTGGGCCAGCCAGGCGGCACGCAGTAGCCACTGGCACTGGGTGCAATAGGTGATGACGATTTCGGGCTTGGCGGTGGGCATGTCGGCGGCTCAGGGGAAACGGTCGCGCCTATAATAGCCGCCTTTTCACCCGGCTCCGGATCGTTCTCATGCGCCGCCTGCTGCTCGTACTGCTGCTCCTGCTTCCCCTGTCCGCCCTCGCCACGGAGGCCCGGCCGAAGATCGGCCTGGTCCTCTCCGGAGGTGCCGCCCGTGGCCTGGCCCATATCGGCGTGCTCAAGGCCCTCGACGAACAGGGCATCCAGATCGACGCCATCGCCGGCACCAGCATGGGCGCGGTGGTCGGCGGCCTGTACGCCTCCGGCTACACCCCCGCCGAACTGGAGCGCATCGCCCTGGAGATGGACTGGCAGCAGGCACTGTCCGACGCACCGCCGCGCAAGGACGTGCCGTTCCGCCGCAAGCAGGACGACCGCGACTTCCTGGTCAAGCAGAAGATCAGCTTCCGCGACGACGGCACCCTCGGCCTGCCGCTGGGGGTGATCCAGGGCCAGAACCTGGCGATGGTGCTGGAAAGCCTGCTGGTGCACACCAGCGACAACCGCGACTTCGACAAGCTGGCGATCCCTTTCCGCGCCGTCTCCACCGATATCGCAACCGGCGAGAAAGTGGTGTTCCGCAAGGGCCACCTGCCCCAGGCGATCCGCGCCAGCATGTCGATCCCCGCCGTGTTCGCCCCGGTGGAGATCGACGGCAGGCTGCTGGTGGATGGCGGCATGGTCGACAACATCCCGGTGGACGTGGCGCGCGACATGGGCGTGGACGTGGTGATCGTGGTCGACATCGGCAACCCGCTGCGCGACCGCAAGGACCTGAGCACCGTGCTCGACGTGATGAACCAGTCGATCACCCTGATGACCCGGAAGAACTCCGAAGCCCAGCTGGCCACGCTCAAGCCCGGCGACGTGCTGATCCAGCCGCCGCTGTCCGGCTACGGCACCACCGACTTCGGCCGCGTGCCGCAACTGATCGACGCCGGCTACCGCGCCACCACGGTGCTCGCCGCGCGCCTCGCCGAGTTGCGCAAGCCGAAGGACCTCAACAGCGAAGCGCTCGACGTGGCGCGCACGCCGAACCAGCGCAAGCCGGTGATCGACGCGATCCGCGTGGAGAACAACTCGAAGGTCAGCGACGAGGTGATCCGCCACTACATCCGCCAGCCGCTCGGCACGCGCCTCGACCTCGGCCGCCTGCAGGACGACATGAGCACCCTCTACGGCCTCGACTACTTCGACCAGGTGCAGTACCGGGTGGTCAAGGAGAAGAAGCTCAACACCCTGGTGATCCACGCCACCGGCAAGAAAGGTGGCACCGACTTCCTTCGCCTGGGCCTCAACCTGTCAGACGACATGCGCGGCGAAAGCACCTTCAACCTCGGCGGCAGCTACCGCATGAACGGCCTCAACCGGCTCGGCGCCGAGTGGCTGACCCGGGTCCAGCTCGGCGACCGCCAGGAACTCTACAGCGAGTTCTACCAGCCGCTCGACGTCGGCTCGCGCTACTTCGTCGCGCCCTTCCTGTTCCACGAGGCACAGAACGTCGACGTCACCGAGGACAACGACCCGCTGCTGCGCTATCGCCTGGAGCGCTACGGCTACGGCCTCAACGTCGGCCGGCAGATCGCCAACAACGGCGAAATCCGCCTGGGCGCGGTGCAGGCCTACGGCAAGGCCGACGTGCGCATCGGCGACCCGAGCCTGCCGGACATCGACTTCACCGAGGGCTACTACGAACTGAAGTACTCGTTCGATACCGTCGACGACGTCAATTTCCCCCACGAGGGCGAGGAGATCGGCCTGACCATGCGCCGCTACGACAAGTCCCTCGGCTCGGACGACAGCTACCGGCAGTGGGACCTGCGGCTGAACAAGGCGCTCAGCTTCGGCGCCGACACCTGGGTGTTCGGCGGCGGCTACGGGCGCACCCTGGACGACGCCGAGGTGGTCACCTCCAGCTTCACCCTCGGCGGCGCCCGCGAGCTGTCGGGCTTCCGCCGCGATGCGCTGTCCGGGCAGAACTACAGCCTGGGGCGGATCGTCTATTACCGGCGCCTCACCGAACGTTCCTTCCTGCCGCTGGACTTCCCGCTGTACCTGGGCGGCAGCATCGAGCGCGGACGCATCTGGAACAACGACAACGAATACGACAGCGGCTACATCAACGCCGCCAGCCTGATGATCGGCTTCGATACGCCGCTGGGGCCGCTGACCTTCAGCTACGGGATCAACGACGAGAACTTCAAGGCGTTCTACCTGAACCTCGGACCAAACTTCTGAGCGAAGTTCAGGCGATCAGCGCCAGCAACTCGCGCGCCTCGGCCTTCTGCCACGGGTCGCCGTGCGCCACCACCAGGCGCAGGATGCGGCTGGCCTGGTCGAGATCGCCGCTGTCGATGCAGGCGCGGGCCCGGTCCAGGCTGGCCGAGGCCTCCTCCGGCGGCACCGTGGCCGGCTCTGGCTGGTCGAGTTCGAGGTGTTCGTACTCGGCGACATCCGGCAGTTCATGGAGATTGCTCTCGAACGCCAGGGGCTCCTCCTCCGCCGGTTCCGCCTTGCCGGCAGCGGCGCGGCGCGGCAGGTCGGGGTTGTCCAGGGGATTCTCCAGGGCGCCCCAGTCGAGATCGAGATCGAGGTTGAGGTCGCCGAAGCCGTCGGCGCCCGAGGTCGCATCCGGCTGCTGCGCGGCGGGCGGGTCGGCCAGCGGCAGGTCGCTCCAGTCGTCGTCCTTGGTTGCCGCCGGCGTCTCGGTCGCCGGCATCTGTAGCAGCGCCGGGTAGCGTCCGCGCAACTCGTCGATGGCCTCCGGGTTGCCGCCACTGGCCAGGGTTTCCTCGGCCAGCGCGTCGAAGCCGGCCGCATCGCCCAGCTCAGCCAGCACCAGCAACAGCTTCATCCGCGCGCTCAGGCGCTGCGGCTGCTCGGCGAGTACCTGACGCAGCAGGTCGCGGGCCTGTCCGTAGCGACCGTAGGCGATATAGATGTCGGCGCCGTCCAGCTTGTCCGCCGCAGCCATGGCGGCGCGCGGAGCGGCGGCCGGAGCAGGCGGAGGAGACGGCGGCGGGCTGGAGGGAACGGCGACCGGCGGCCTGGCCTGTTCCTCGACCTTTGCCGGCGCCGGTGCGGCCGCCGGGGGGCGCGGCGCACGCCGCAGCGGCAGGTTCAGGGCGACCCGGCGCTTCGGTTCGACCGCCGGGACAGGAGTCTCTTCGCGGCGGCGACGCAACAGCAATACGCCGAGCAGGGCGAGGACCAGCAGCAGGACGATCATCCAGCGCCAGTGCTGCGAGTCCGTCGGCGTTTCAACCGGTTGCGCAACCGAAGGCGCGGCCGCGGCGGGCGGCGGCGCCGCGGGCCGCACCGCCTGGCGCCGGGCCAGTTGCTGTTGCAGTTCGGCGACCTGGCGATCGCGCTGCTGCAGTTGTTCCTGCAAGGCCTGCAACTGGCGTTGCAGATCGTCCATCCGCTGGCTCAGTTCCTCCCGTTGCCGGGCCAGCGCCTCGGCCTCGGCATCCGCCTGGCGCTGCGCCTCGACGAGAGCCGCCGGAGCGTTTTCCACCACGGCGGCATCGGCTGGCGGCAGGACTTCCACGGCCGCCTCCTTCACGGCGCCGGGCGCGCCTCGCTCCGGCTGGTAGCCGGCCGGCAGGCGCAGGCGCGCGCCGGCCTTGAGCCGGTGCCGGTCGGCATTGACGAAGGCCTGCGGATTGAGCTGGTACAGGGCCTCCATGAGTTGCGCGCGATCGGCGTTGCCGGCACCACGCAGGCGTCCGCTGATGGCCCAGAGGTTGTCGCTGGGGCGAGCCAGGTATTCGTCGCCCGGCTCCAGCAGTGCCGGGTCTACGACGACCGCGGCACTACGCGGCGCAGGCGCCGGCGTCGAGGATTGCCGCTGCGGCTCGATCCCGCTGCGCGCGGCCGGAAGCATACGCGGCGTATAACCGAGCGGATCGAGCAGTACGGTGAATTCGCGGACGATGCGGCCGTTGGGGCGGGCCACCTCCACCAGGAAATTCAGGTAGGGCTCCTGCACCGGTCGGCTCGAGGACACATGGATGCGATTGCCACCGCGCCCCTGGAGCACCGGACTGAAACGCAGCTCGTTGAGGAACTGCAAGCGTTCCACCCCGGCCGCGGCGAAGACGTCGGCGCCCGCCAGGCGGACCTCGATCTCGTCCGCGCCGAGATCGCCGACGTCGAGCAGTTCGATATCCGCATCCAGCGGCTGGTTGAGCGCCGAATGCAGGGTGATGTCCCCCACTCCCAGGGCGCTCGCCTGGCCGGCCAACAGGCACGACCAGGCACACAGCATGACACGCAAGGCTTTACCGGGCATTCCGTTCTTTTCTCCGCACTTCGAGCACGCAGCCGGCCAGCGGTCGACTGCTACATCTATTTCACGTTAGCCCGAATTTCGCCCCGTACAGGGCTGAACGCACCACATGGCGCGAGACATGGCTTTTTGCCATCACTAAATAGAGGAATGCCGTGGAAACGGTCAAGATTTTTCGTCAGAAAACCGACGAAAACCTCTGTAGAGGGCTTTCGAACGAAAGCCCTGGAGGTGATGCCATAAAAATGGCGATTCTAGCGGAATTTTGTGACGCAGTGCTCAGCGCTTTTCCAGGTTCGCCAGGATTCGCAAGAGCACCTGCTGGCATAGCGCCTGCTCGGACTCGTCGATGCCGGTCAGTACGTCGTTGCGAACGCTGGCGGCGATGGCCTCGATATCGGCGATCAGCACATCGGCCTTGGGCGTCAGCACGATGTGCTTGGCCCGCCGGTCCTCCGCCACCGCCAGGCGTCGTACCAGGCCCTGGGACTCGAGGCCGTCGAGCAGTCGCGCCAGGGTCGGGCCTTCGACCCCGACCGATTGGGCCAACTCGCGCTGGGTGGGCGAATCGCGATGGCGCGCCAGATGCAACAACACCAACCAGCGCGCCTGGGACAGGCCGAGGTGACTGAGGCGGCGGTCGAGTTCAGCGCGCCAAGCACGGGAAGTCTGGGCTAGCAAGGTGCCGAAATAGTGCTTGTCTGTCTGAGCCATAGGAAAAAGGAGGTCCGATATTTCATTTGACTAATTATTAGTCGGCTAATAATGCCCGTCCAATTTCCCCCCGTACAATGACAAATTGTCGCACGATATGCCCAGGCCAGGCCCTGTCTACCACTTGGCGTACTGGTCCTCGACGAAGCCCCAGAGCCGCTCGATCCTCACCTCGGCACGACCTCGCGGACGCAGCACACCGCTGAAACAACCGAAGATCTGCTTGAAGTTGCTCGCCAGCAGACCGAGGTTCAGCCGCTCCTGGTGCATGCCGTGGGCCTCGAAGCGCAGCTCTACCTGGCCATCGTATGAACGGATGGTCCAGGGCCGCAGCGGCTGGTCGCGGTCGAAGTCGAAGCGCACGCTGTCGACCTTCAGCAGTTCGCCGTCCAGCCAGTAGCAGTTCTCGGTGAAGCTGGTCTCGTTGACCCCGCACGACAGGTTCAGGCCGACCCGCAAGCCGTCCGCCTCGCCGGACAGGCAAGCCCAGTTCCAGAAGGTTTCCGGGCGCATGTAGCCCGCCGACCAGTCGTGATGGGCGAAGGCGTCCAGCGCCTGCAGGTCGTGGTCGCCGAGGGCGCTGCGCACGTCGCCGCGACAGCGCACGCCGGCCACCTTCTGCGCATAGACCCAGCCGTTCACCGCGGTCGGCGTACACAGGCACATAGGCTGGAAGCTCGGCGCCTCCTCGCTGAAGCAGGCGTCGATGCGGGTGCCATCGTCGAGTTCCACCAGCAGGCGTTTCTCCCGGGGAGCCGTACGGTTCTCCAGGCGTAGCAGGTTGCGCCCCTGGCGCAGTTCGCAGACGCCGTCGTCCGGGGTCTGGGAAAACCGGGTTCCGAACCCCAGCGGCAGCTTGAAGCGCCGCTCCAGCATGCGTCCGCTGGAAGGCTGGTAGAGGTAGACGAAGCCGACGCCAAGCAAGCTCAGCTGGGCCAGGGCGCAGCCGCCGATCAGCTCCGGGCTGATCAGGCCGAAGTACTGGAACTGATGGAAGCGTCGCCATTTGCCCAGGGCCCCCACGCGCCGGCCCATCGGCGAACGGAAGTCGAAATCGCGGTAATTGATGTGCTGCGGGGCACTCGGGAAGATGCCGTAGTGCGGTTGGCCGTTGGCCTGGATCAAGCGCTGCATGGGGTCCGTCCGGAAGTCGTCTCGCGGCGGGGCCGGCAGCTCTGCGAAGAGCGGCCGTGCCTGCCATTTTTTCCTGTCGAACCTAGCATTCGCCGCTTCGTCCCGCAGTCACCGGCGGCGCCAGCCACAGGGACAAAATCGGCCATGGACTCAGGCCACCACCTGATTGCGGCCGAATGCCTTGGCTTCGTAAAGCGCGCGATCGGCATGCTCGTAGAGATCGTAGAGGCGCTTCAGGTCGTTGCCCGGGGTCGGCCACAGGCAGGACACGCCGACCGACAGGGTCACTTCGCGCGCCGTGTCCGACGCCTCGTGCTCCATGCGCAGCGCCTGGACCTGTGCGCGCAGCGCTTCCGCGCGCAGCCTCGCCTCGTGCTCGTTGGCGCCGTACAGCAACAGGGCGAACTCTTCGCCGCCCAGGCGCACCGCCATGTCCAGCGGACGCCTGGCATTCGCCTCGAACACCGCGCCGATGCGCTGCAGGACCGCATCGCCAGCCTGGTGTCCGTAGCGGTCGTTATAGGCCTTGAAATGGTCGACGTCGCAAAGCAGCAGCGCCAGGGTCTTCTGTTCGCGCTGGGCCTGGCGCCAGAGGCGGTCCAGGTGCTGGTTGAAGCTGCGCCGGTTGTGCAGGCCGGTCAGGCTGTCGTGGTCGGCCATCACCCGCAACAGGCGGCTGATGAGGAAATGCTCGCGCGACTTGAACTCCAGCAGGTAGCAGCCGACCGCGCCGATCAGGTTACCGAACAGCAGGAACAGCAGGTTGTTGCCCAGCGGCTCCTGGGTACCCGCCCACCACTCGAAACCCAGGTAGGCGAGCAGCACGACCAACGCACAGCTCAATGCCTGCGACAACCGCAGGCCGGCGAGGAAATAGGCGGCGAAACTGACCAGCAGCAGGCCTTCGTAGGGATAGCCGGGATCCGCCCGATGCGCCAGGCCGACCACCGCCGCCGCACCGACGCCAAGGGCGAGGACGCAGGCGATGCTCAGCGGCACCATCAGCTGGATGTGCCGGCGCAGCATGATCAGGCAGCCGCAGACCAGTAGCAGGACCAGCACGCCAAGGCGCACCGCCAGTACGCCCCACAGCGGAGGACCAGCGAGGATCAGCAGGTCGATGCCGATGAACGCCAGCCAGACGAGCATGCCGACGCTGAGGGCGATGCGTTTCAGCGCGAAGCTGTCCTCCAGCATGTAGCGCCGGTAGTCACGCTCCAGTTCGGGAAGGAAACGCAGGCCGCGGAAACCGCGGTTCAATTGGTCCGCATAGAGGTTGGAACGGGAGTCGTCCAACCGGTCCTTCTGTGTCACGCACACCTCTTCTCTTGGAGGGCTTGGCGTCACAGTAGACGCTTGCGAAGGACGTCACAAGATTGGCGTCAGAAAATACCGGCAAATGGCCATATCACGACTCCAGTTCCACCTGCAGGGCGGCGCGCACGCAGTGCAGCACGCCACTCGGCACCCGCTTGCCGAAACGCTCCTCCAGCGCCGCCACCGGCGGCAGTTCGCCGTCTTCCTCGAGGAAGGCGTCCTGGATTTCGCCGAGGAGTTCCTCGGGCAGATCCAGCGCCTGCTCCAGGCTCACCTGCTGGCCGGCGATGGCCTCGGCGAGCATCGCGTAGACGTTCTTCTCGCTGCAATTGAGCTGGCGGGCTATCTGCGCCGGGGTCATCCCCGCACAGGCCAGGCTGGCCAATTCGTGGCGCAGGTCCTGCGGCGGCGCGGCGGGCGCCGCCGGCGAGTCGGTGAGGACATCGAGGAAGGCCTGGCCGTAGCGCTCCAGCTTGCGCGCGCCGACCCCGCTGACCTGGGCCATGTCGGATAGCGAGCGCGGCTGGCTGCGGAGCATTTCCAGCAGGGTCGCGTCGGGGAAGATCACATAGGGCGGCACCGAATGCTCTTCGGCCAGCTTGCGCCGCAGCGCGCGCAGGGCCTCCCACATTTCCCGCTCTTCGCTGCGCACCAGTTGGCTGGCGGCGCTGGCGCCGCCGCTGGAGGAGCCCTTGGCGCGCTGTGGCTTGAGGTCGCGGCGCAGCTCCAGCCGCACCTCGCCACGCAACAGCGGACGACAGGCCTCGGTCAGGCGCAGGCCGCCGAAGCCGTCCAGGTCGACGTCGGCCAGGCCGCGCGCGACCAACTGGCGAAACAGGGTCCGCCACTCGTCTTCGCCGCGCCCCTTGCCGATCCCGAACACCGCCAGGTGCTGGTGGCCGAGACTGCGGATCTTCTCGGTCTCGCGGCCGAGCAGGATATCCACCAGATGGCCGACGCCGTAGCGCTGGCCGCTGCGGTAGATCGCCGACAGCGCCTGGCGCGCGGATTCGGTGGCATCCCAGGTTTCCACGCCGTCCACGCAGTTGTCGCAATGCCCGCAGGGCTGCGGCATCTCCTCGTCGAAATAGGCCAGCAGCGCCTGGCGCCGGCAACGGGTTTCCTCGCAGAGCGCCAGCATGGCTTCCAGCTTGTGCCGCTCGACGCGCTTGTGCCGCTCGTCGCCCTCGGAACTCTGCATCATCTGCCGCAGCAGCAGGACGTCCTGCAGACCGTAGGCCATCCAGGCGTCGGCCGGCAGGCCATCGCGGCCGGCGCGGCCGGTTTCCTGGTAATAGGCCTCGAGGCTCTTGGGCAGGTCGAGGTGGGCGACGAAACGCACGTTGGGCTTGTCGATGCCCATGCCGAAGGCGATGGTCGCCACCATGATCAAGCCTTCCTCGTTGAGGAAGCGCTTCTGGTGGTGGGCACGCAGTTCGTTGGACAGTCCGGCGTGATACGGCAGCGCGGGGAAGCCCTGGTTGCCGAGGAATTCCGCGACCTCCTCGACCTTCTTCCGCGACAGGCAGTAGACGATGCCGGCATCGCCGCGCCGCTCGGAGAGGAAGCCGAGCAACTGCTTGCGCGGCTGCTCCTTGGGCACGATGCGGTAGAAGATGTTCGGCCGGTCGAAGCTGGAGAGGAACTGCTCGGCGTTCTGCAGGTGCAGGCGCTGGATCATCTCCTCGCGGGTACGCATGTCCGCGGTGGCGGTCAGGGCGATCCGCGGCACCTGCGGGAACAGCTCGGCAAGCTGGCCGAGCTGCAGGTATTCGGGACGGAAGTCATGGCCCCATTGCGACACGCAGTGCGCTTCGTCGATGGCGAACAGGCCGACCGGCAGTCGTTGCAGGAAGGCCAGCATGCGCGGCTGGACCAACCGTTCCGGTGCCAGGTAGAGCAGCTTGATCTCGCCACGCTGCAGGCGCTCGGCGATGTCCCGCTGCTGCTCGGGGTTGAGGGTGGAGTTCAGCGCCACCGCCGGCACGCCGAGTTCGTCCAGGGTGGCGACCTGGTCCTCCATCAGCGCGATCAGCGGCGACACCACCACCGTCAGGCCTTCGCGCAGCAGCGCCGGGACCTGGAAACACAGGGACTTGCCACCGCCGGTGGGCATCAGTACCAGCGCATCGCCACCCTCGGCCACCCGCTCGATGATCCGTGCCTGGTTGCCACGGAAGGCGTCGTAACCGAAAACGTCTTTGAGGATGCGTAGGGCTTGCTCGCGCATGAAGGACTCCAAATCGAGCGGCGCATTATACGCCAGGGAGGCTCGATCGGGCCGGTACCTTGTCGCCGGAAAGGACGAAAACCTCAGCGATAGCGCTGACGTTCCTGTTTGAAAAGGATGCGGACGATGGCGAATTCGCGCTCCATCTGTTCGATCAGCGCCGGCGCCCGTTGCAGGTCGCCGCGCCTGGCGCTTTCTTCCAGCTCCTTGCAGTAGCCGGCGAGGAGTACCGCGCCCATGTTGCTGCTGCCTCCCTTGAAGCTGTGTGCGGTATGCCGCAAAGCCTGGGCATCGCCGGCCTGGAGGGCGGCATGCAGGCTGCGCAGGCGCTCCTCGGAGTCGAGCACGAAGGTATCCAGCAGGACCGGATATTCGTCCTCCATGACCTCCTGCAGCGAAGCCAGAACACGATCATCGAGATGCGGCGCGGACATTCGATCGCTCCCTGAAGTCGACTTCCGATGCCCTACCCATTAGGAGCACCGCGACGAAAGCGCGATTATGCCTGAGGCGACCAGAAAAACTCCACGGACACCACCTTTCCGTCGGCCGACCACTGGCAACGATCGGACAATTCGCGGATCAGGCGCAAACCCCTGCCGCAGAGGCGTTCCTGACGCTCCACGGCATTCAGCGCGCGCTCCACGTCGAAACCTTCGCCGCTGTCCTCGACCCGCACCAGCAGACGCCCCCCCGCGCCATGCGGCGCCAGGTCCAGGTGCAGCCGCACGTAGCCGTCGCGCAAGGCCTGCAGGCGGCTGACCCGCTCCTGGTAATAGCGGGCGAATCCCGCCGCGTCGCTCTTCATCGTCGAATCGAGGCCGATGACGCCATGTTCCAGGGCGTTCGAATAGAGTTCGGCGAGTACCGTATACAGCGCACCGCCGCGCGCGCGCAGGTCGTGGACCTCGAGCAGCAGTTGCAGCACATGGGGCAGCGGGTTGAAATGCTTGAGGGTTTCGGCGCGGAATTCGAAGCTCACCGACCAGTCCAGCGGACTGCTCACGCCGCTATCGGAAAACGCCAGCGGCGGACATTGCAGGCCGCTATCCGGCTGCAGCCGCACCTCGAGCATGCTCACGTCGTCCTGCACCGAGCCGCGGAACTGCGCCAGGCTGCGCTGGATCTCGTCGAACAGCGCGGACGGCTGGCGATTGTGCTCGAACAGCCGGAGCAGCCGCGCCTCGCCGAACATCTCGCCAGCCTTGTTGCTGGCCTCGAGGACACCGTCGGAAAACAGGAATATCCGATCTTCGATATCCAGCGGATAGGTTTCGCAACGGTCGCTGAACGCCGCCGGCTCGAGGATTCCCAGCGGCAGGTGGCGGGACACCAGGGCGACCCGCTCGCCGCTGGCGGCGCGCAGCAGGTAGCCGTCCGGCAAGCCGCCGTTCCAGACCTCCACCAGTTCGCGCTGGAAGCTCAGGTTGAGCAAGGTGGCGCAGCAGAACACGCCGACCGGCAGGATGCGCTTCAGCTTGGCGTTCATCTCGCGAAGGATGTCGGCCATCGGATAGCCCTTGGCGGTCATCCCGTAGAACACCTCGGCCAGCGGCATCGCGCCGATCGCCGCCGGCAGGCCGTGGCCGGTGAAGTCGCCGAGCAGCACGTGCATGCCGCCGGACGGCTTGTAGGCGGCCAGCAGCAGGTCGCCGTTGAACAGCGCGAGGGGCGATTGCAGGTAGCGCACGTTGCTGGCGTTCAGGCAGCCGGAATGGGCCACCTTGTCGAACACCGCCTTGGCCACCCGCTGTTCGTTGAGCAGGTGCTCGTTGTGCCGGACGATCAGGTCGCGCTGCTCCAGCACCGTTCGTTGCAGCAGGTGCAGGCGTCCCATGGCGTTGATCTTGGCTTCGAGGATCACCCGGTTGTACGGCTTGGAGAGGAAGTCGTCGCCGCCCGCCTCCAGGCTCTGCACCAGCGCCTCGGTTTCGCTGAGGGAGGTGAGGAAGATGATCGGCACCAACTCCTCGCCGGCCTGCTGCTTGATCCGCCGGGCCGCCTCGAAGCCATCCATCACCGGCATCATCACGTCCATCAGGACCAGTTGCGGCCGCTCGGTCTCGAACAGCGCCACCGCCTCCAGGCCGTTGCCGGCGGTCAGCACGCGATGCCCCTGGCGGCTGACGATGGTCGACAGCAGCAGGCGGTCGGCCGCGTTGTCCTCGGCGATGAGAATCGTCAGGCTCTCGATCCGCGCCGCCGGGGGATTCATCTCAGCTGATCTTGAACAACTGCTCGAAGTTGGAGATGGCGAGGATCTTGCGCACTTCCGGGCTGCAGTTCGCCAGGCTGATCTGCGCGTTCTCGCCGCCGGCGTGGTCGCGCAGCAGCAGGAGCATGCCGAGGGCCGAGCTGTCCAGGTAGGTGGCGTTGCGCAGGTCGACGACGTAGCGTCGCGGAGTGATCGCGACGCGCTCGTAGGCGTCGCGGAAATCCTGATGGGCCCCGAAGTCGAAGCGCCCCTGGATCTGGATGGTCAACTCTTGCCCATCGGCCGAGGGCAGCGCAGTGATGGCCATGGAAGTCTCCTGGTAGGCGTGGCGGATCGAGGGAACGCTTGAATCATGTAAGCAGTTCCCCGGCAAAGCGGCAACTTGCCAGATCACCTGACTATCAGAAATATCTGTCAATACAACTAGATCGCGCAGTCCTAAACTGCCCCGCTCCGAGCCAGCCGTCCTGTGCCGAGCGGGCTGCGACGGCGCCGCCGCGCGTGGCGCTCGGAGCCTGGGCAGTGGGCGAAAGTCTCATCCCACCTGCCCGTCCCAAGCGGACCCGCGCCAGGCTGCCAGGTCACCCCCGGCGCAACCTGGCGCGGGTCCGCTTCCTTGCGCTACTTGGCCCGGTAGATGATGCCCGGGCTGCACTGCACCATCTGGTAGTGGTCGGGCAGGTTGTTCAACGCCTCGGAGGCGCCGAGGAACAGGTAGCCGCCAGGCTTGAGCGTGCCATGGATGCGCAGCAGGATGTCGCGCTTCACCTCGGCGGAGAAATAGATCAGCACGTTGCGGCAGAACACCATGTCGAACTTGCCGAGGCTGGCGTAGCTGTCCAGCAGGTTCAGGGCACGGAACTCGACGCGGCTGCGGATCGCCGGCTTGACCGCCCAGCGCCCCGGTCCCTTGGCGTCGAAATAGCGTTGCAGACGCTCCGGGGACAGGCCGCGGCCCATCGCCAGGGTGTCGTATTCACCGGCCTTGGCGGCGGTGAGCATCGACCCCGACAGGTCGGTGGCGACGATCTGCACACCTGCCTTCAACTGCCCCAGGTTGGTCTTCTCGAACTCGTCGATGGCCATCGACAGCGAGTACGGCTCCTGGCCGGACGAACAGGCCGCCGACCAGATCCGCAGGCGCTGCCCGCCGTTGGCCTTGATCAGTTCGGGAAGAACCCGCTGCTTGAGCACCTCGAACGGGTAGGTATCGCGAAACCACAGGGTCTCGTTGGTGGTCATCGCGTCCACCACCATCTCGCGCAGGCCGCCGCGCTGGGTCTGGATGCGCTGCACCAGCTCTCCCAGGCTCTTGATGCCCTGCTGCTCCATCAGCTTGTTCAGCCGGCTCGAGACCAGGTACTGCTTGTTGCTGCCCAGCACAATGCCGCAGGTCTTCTCGAGGAAGACCCTGAAC
>NZ_SCND01000429.1:0-4585 GCF_005503585.1 Pseudomonas sp. 2VD | reverse complement strand
CAACTGGATATAGTCGCGCGCGGCTTCCGCCAGCACCGAGACCTGCACGTCGCGCAGTTCGTTCTCGCTGGCTTCCACCGTCGCGTCGGCGGCTTCCAGCTCGCGTCGCACGCGGCCCCAGAAGTCCAGCTCCCAAGAGGCGTCGAAGCCGGCCAGGGCGTGGTTGTAGTTGCCTTTGCCGGCCTTGCCGGAAGGATCGAACAGGCCGGCGCTGGTGGTCCGCTGGCGCTGGTAGTTGCCGCTGGCGTCCACCGAGGGCAGGGCGTCACCGCCGAGGCTGCGACGGATCGCGCGGCTCTGCTGCAGGCGCACCGCGGCGCTGCGCAGGTCGAGGTTGGCACGCTGGACCCGTTGCAGCAGGGCGTTCAATTGCGCGTCGTCGAACAGCGTCCACCATTGTGCTGCGAGTGGCGCGGCGGCGAGGTGGCTGGGGTTGCCGGCAGCGGCCTGGAGCGACCAGTCGCCGGGCGCAGGGCGGTCCGGGCGGGTGAAGTCGGGGCCGAGGCTGCAGGCGCCGAGCGCAAGGCTGGCAATAAGCAGGAGCGGAGTGCCTTTCATTGCTGGGCGACCTCGGCGGAGTGGGTGCCGGTCGCGGTGTCGATCCGTGCTTCCACCGACATGCCCACACGCAACTTGCCCGCCATGGCCTGGCGCGGCTCGAGAACGATCTTCACCGGGATCCGCTGGACCACCTTGGTGAAGTTGCCGGTGGCGTTGTCCGGGGCGATCGGCGCGAAGCTCAGGCCGGTGGCCGGTGCGATGCTGTCGACATGGCCGCGCAGAACCTCGCCGGGGAAGGTATCGACGCGGATCTCCACGGCCTGTCCGGGAGAGACGTGGGTCAGTTGGGTTTCCTGGAAATTGCCGACCACGTAGGCCTGCTGCAGGGGCACCACTGCCAGCAGCGCGCTGCCCGGCGTGACATAGGCGCCGACGCGCAGTTGGCGGCGGCCGACCTGGCCGTCGAAGGGCGCGCGGAGTTCGCAGTAGGAGAGGTCCAGGCGGGCCTGGTCGCGTCGCGCCTGCATGCGTTGCAGGTCGCCACGGGCCTGGCCGACGCGGGCTTCGAGGACGCTCACCTGCTTGCGCGTGGCATCCACCGCGGCCTGGCCCTCGGCCAGCCGGGCGCTGGCGGTATCGATCCGCGATTGCGCCTGCTGGGCGTTCTGCAGGCTGCCGGCGCCCTTGCTGGCGAGGGTCTGGTAGCGGCTTTGCTCGTGACGGGCGAAGACCAGCTCGGCCTGCTCGGCGCGGACCTTGGCCCGCGCCTGTTCGATCAGCGCCTGCTGGCGTTGCAGGTTGGCCTCGGCATTGGCCAGGTTGGCCTCGGCACCGAGCACGTCGGCCTCGGCGGCGGCCAGGGCGGTGCGGAAGTCGCGGTCGTCGAGGCGGGCGAGCAACTGGCCGGCCTTGACCGGCTGGTTGTCCTCGACCAGGACGTCCTGGACGAAGCCGGCGACTTTCGGCGCGACCAGGGTGAAATCGGCGTGCACATAGGCGTCGTCGGTGCTCTGCACGACCCGTGGGGCGAGCAGGTGGAACAGCAGGTAGACCAGTAGGATCAGGACCAGCAGGGCGGCGAGCAGCAGGCTGCCCTTGCGCGAAGTGATGAACGACATACAGCGACCTTTCAGTGTGTGGGAGCGACCGGGCGGGGCGGGTAGGCCCGTTGCGGCAGGATCGGAATCAGGATCAGCAGGGCGCAGGCCAGGCCGGTCATCGCCAGCAGCACGTCGGCGTTGCCCAGCACCTGGGCCTGTTGGCGGGCCTGTTCGGCCAGGTTCTGCCAGTGCGCGCCGGAGTCGGCGCCCGGTTGCAGGCCGGCGATCTGTTGCAGGCGCAGTTCGACGGCCTGGGACGCATTGCCCAGGTGATCCACCAGGCGGTTGGAGTGGTAGTGCTCGCGGGCGGTGCCGAGGGCGCCGATCACCGCGGTGGCGACTACCCCGGAGAAGCCGCGGACGGTGTTGAACCAGGCTGAGGCGAAGGGCCCCTCGATGGGCGCGATGACGCTGGTGGAGAGCATCAGCAGCGGAATCACCGCCATCGGCTGGCCGACCACCAGTAACAGCATCGGCAGGTAGAAGTCCTCGCGCACCCAGTCCGCCGTCAGTTGGCTGAAGCTCAGGCAGGCACCGGCGCACAGGCACAGGCCGCAGGCCAGCACCCAGCGGCAGTCGACCCGCGGGATGTTGCAGAGGGCCGCCACCAGCGGCAGCGCGACGAGCTGCGGAAGGGCCACCAGCAACACCATGGGTACGCTCTGCAGGGGGCGGTAGCCGCGGATCTCGGCGAGGAATTCGGTCGGCACGCCCATGCTCGCGCCGAGCACCACCAGCACGCCGGCCAGGGTGATCAGGGCGAAGGTCAGGTTGCGCCGCTTCAGCAACTGCAGGCGGAAGAACGGCAGTGGGTGGCTCCATTCGTTGACCAGGAACAGCCCCAGCAGGAGGCTGCCGCTGCCCAGCAGCAGGCAGATCAGCGGCGACTCGAACCAGTCCAGGCGTTCGCCTTGCAGCAGACCGATCACCAGGGCGCAGATCGCCGGGAAACCGGTGAGCAGGCCGATGCCGTCGAACTGGCGGAAGCGTTCCAGGCGCACCGGGTCCTGGGGGATGCCATGGGACACCGCGGCCATCGCCACCAGGCACAGTGGAATGACCTGCCAGAACACCCACTGCCAGCCGACGTATTCGAACCAGAACGCCGCCAGTGGCAGGCCCAGGTTGGGCCCGAAGGTCGCGGTGAGGGCATAGGCGCCCAGGCCATAGAGCTTTATCCCGGGTGGCAGGAAGCGTAGCGCCACGGTCATCAGCATTGGCGGCAGGCAGCCGGCCATCAGCCCTTGCAGGGTGCGCAGGACCAGCAGGCTCTCGAGGTTCGGCGCGAACGGACAGAGCAGGGCCAGCAGGGCGAAGCCGCCGATGGCGAAGAGCGTGAAGCGGCGCAGGGAAAAGGTCACCGAACACCAGGGCGCGAATGCCATGGCGGCGACCTGGGTGGCTTCGTAGAGCACGGTCAGCCAGGTGCCTTCGTCATGGCCAATGGCGAGTGCGCCGCGCACATCGGTCATGGCGATCTCGGTGACATGACCATTGAGACCGGCGGTGAGCGAGGCGAGCAGCACGCCGAGCAGGCCGACCACGATGCGCGCGCCGAAAGGCTGGGCGGCGGGGGCTGCGGTTGGCGTCGGCTGGCCGAGCGGGGTGGCGAGCGAAGTCATCGCGACCTCGCTACTGCGAGGGTGGGGAAACAAGGCATGGGCGGAAACTCTTCTGATTTCCGCCGCAGTCTAGGAGCGTCCAGATAGTGTGAAAATTGAAATGATCGAAATGAATCAGTGCATTCCACGCATCTATATCAGTTGGAGCCCAGCAGCGGATGGGGATCGTTCTGCACTTCCTCGCAAAGCCGCTTGACCGTTTGCCGGAACCAGCGGTGCGCGGGATCGTTGTCGAAGCGTGGATGCCAGGCCTGGACCACCATCACGGTCTTCAATGGCACCGGGATGTCGAACTGGCGCAGGCCCAGGCCCAGTCGGTTGGCCCGCCACAGGGAGTGCTCGGCGATCGGCAACAGCAGGTCGGAACCGGGCAGGGCGAAGATCGCCGAGTGGAAGGTTGCGCAAACCAGCTTGACCTGGCGGGTCACCCCCAGCTCTCCCAGGGCTTGGTCCAGCGGGCCGTGGTGGAGTCCGCGGCGCGAGACGCTGATGTGGGGGAAGGCGGCGAAGCGCTGCGGGGTGATATCGCCGTCGAAGATCGGATGCCCCTGGCGGGCCAGGCCGACGAAGCGGGTGGTGAGCAGTTGCTGGGTCTTGACCTCGGGCTCCATCCAGGACGAGGCGCCGATGTAGAGGTCGATGCGGTTCTGCCGCAGGGCTTCGTCGTCTATGTCCGATTCTGGGGCAAAGCGCAGGGTACAGCGTGGCGCTTCCTTGCTGAAGATTTCCAGTATGCGGGTGGCCAGACCGCCGACCAGGGTGTTGTTGGAACGCAGGGTGAAGCAGCGCTCCAGCTTGTCCAGTTGGATGGTTTCGCGGGTGTTGAACAGGTCGCGGGCCTGATCCACCAGTTGTCGGACCTGCTCCTGCAGTTCCAGGGCGCGGGGCGTGGGCACCAGCTTGCGGCCGGCGCGGACCATGATCGGATCGCCTACCGCCTCGCGGATCCGTGACAGGGTACGGCTCATCGCCGGTGGGCTGAGGTGCATGCGGCGCGCGGCTCCGACCACGCTGCCCTCTTCGAGAAGAACGTTGAGGGCGACCAGGAGATTCATATCGGGAAGATGCATGGAGTGGAAGTATAAGCGCCCTTGAGTGCGCAAGGTGCAGTCTTTCGTTCTCCCAGGCGTGCGTTCGCTGCATTGCTGGATTGCGTCCGCGATGCCTTTACGCGCGCGGGTGGCTACCGAAGAATGCCGGTGTACGCCCTGTCCGAGGATTTGCCGATGTTCCATACACTCCTGGTCGCCATCGACGGCGGCCCGCAGACCCGTCGCATTGCCGAGCTGGCGCGGCAGGCCGCCGCGCCGGGCGCGCGGGTCCACCTGCTTCTGTCTCGTCTACACATCTGACGCACGCTGC
>NZ_SCND01000428.1:0-4598 GCF_005503585.1 Pseudomonas sp. 2VD | reverse complement strand
AGAACAGGCGGACGATGGCGTGCCCGCCGCCTGGCGCGAGTTGGTCGAGCGCAACGGCCTGGACGCCGTGGTCTGCATCGCCGCCGCCCTGCGCCGCGGCGTGCTGAACGCCGAGGAAGCCGAACGCTACGGCCGTCCCGGCGCCAACCTTGGCGCACCATGGGAACTGTCCGGACTCGGCCAGTTGCACGAGGCGGCGCAAACCGCGGACCGCCTGGTCTGCTTCGGAGGCGACCGATGAGCCAGTCGCTGCTGATCATCAGCCGCCAGTCGCCCTGGTCCGGCCCGAGCGCCCGCGAGGCGCTGGACATAGCCCTGGCCGGCGGCGCCTTCGATCTACCGGTCGGCATGCTGTTCCTCGACGACGGCGCGTTCCAGCTGGCTCCCGGCCAGCATCCTGCGCACCTGCAGCAGAAGGACCTGCAGGCCAACCTGCAGGCCCTGCCGATGTTCGGCGTGGACGACCTCTACGTCTCGGCCCGCAGCCTGCGCGAGCGTGGCCTGGCGGAAGAGCGCCTGGCCCTCGCGGTCGAGGTGCTCGACGACCAGGCCCTGCGCGACCTGCTGCAACGCTACGACCAGGTGATTACCCTCTGATGGCCACGACCCTCCACGTACTGTCCCGCTCGCCGTTCAATGACGGCCGCCTGGGCAGTTGCCTGTACCTGCTCAACCCCGGCGACGGCCTGCTGCTCTGCGGCGACGCCGTGCACGCCTTGCTGGCCGGCAGCCACGCCTGCCAGGCCCTGGAACTGATGCCGGCGGAAGTCGAACTGTTCGCCCTGCTGGAAGACCTCCAGGCGCGCGGTATCGAGGACGTCCCCGCTCGCCTGGTGGCGGTGGACTACCCCGGCTTCGTCGAACTCGCCACCCGCTTCGACAAGGTCAACAGTTGGCTATGACGCTCCTTACGCTGGAAGGCCGGGAAATCCGGCTGGACAAGGACGGCTACCTCGCCGCTCTCGACGATTGGTCGGAGCCGGTGGCGGAAGCCCTGGCCGCCCGCGAGGAGCTGGCCCTGACCGCCGAGCACTGGGAGATTCTCCAACTGCTCCGCGAGTTCTATGCGAAGTTCCAGCTGTCTCCGGCCAACCGCCCGCTGATCAAGTACGTCGCCCAGCGACTGGGTCCGGACAAGGGCAACAGCCTGCACCTCAACCACCTGTTCAAGGGCGCCCCGGCCAAGCTTGGCGCGAAGCTGGCCGGCCTGCCGAAACCGAGCAACTGTCTATGACTCTCTCGACTCCCGCCGAACATCCGTTCGCCCAGTTCGTCCGCATCCTCGGCAAAGGCAAGCGCGGAGCGCGCAGCCTGACCCGGGAGGAAGCCCGCGAGGCCCTCGGCATGATCCTCGACGGCAGGGTCGAGGACACCCAGCTGGGCGCCTTCCTCATGCTCCTGCGGCACAAGGAGGAAAGCAGCGAGGAACTGGCCGGTTTCACCGAGGCGGTGCGCGAGCGCCTGCAAGTCCCGTCCTTGCGCGTCGACCTCGACTGGCCCAGTTACGCCGGCAAGAAGCGCCACCTGCCCTGGTACCTGCTGGCCGCCAAGTGCCTGGCCGGCCATGGCGTGCGCATCCTCATGCACGGCGGCGGCGCGCATACCGCCGGACGCCTGTACAGCGAACAGTTGCTGGCGGCGCTGGAGATCCCGCTCTGCCACGACTGGCTGCAGGTAGAACAGGCCCTGGAGCGCGGCCACCTGGCGTTCATTCCGCTCGGCGCCTGGATGCCGGTGCTGCAACGTATGATCGATCTGCGCAATACCCTCGGTCTGCGCTCGCCGATCCATTCGCTGGTTCGCCTGCTCAACCCCCTGAATGCGGATTGCATCCTGCAGAGCATCTTCCACCCCGGTTACCAGGAAACCCACCGCGAGGCCAGCCGCCTGCTCGGCGACCGGGCCATCGTCATCAAGGGCGAAGGCGGCGAGATCGAAGTCAACCCGGACGTCGTCGCCCACCTGTATGGTTGCGACCAGGGCGAAGCCTGGGACGAGGAATGGCCGGCATTGTCGACGCACCGGCACATGAAGCCGGAACAGCTCGACCCGGGTTTCCTTCGGGCCGTCTGGGACGGCCGCGAAGGCGACGCCTATGGCCACCTGGCGGTGCTCTCCAGCATGGCCCTGGCGCTACGGGCCCTTGGCAAGAATCGCGAAGAAGCCTTCAAGGAAGCCGCACACTACTGGGCGACCCGAAACGAATCGATCTGATCGATACGAATAGCCCTTTATTTATATAAATTTATCGATCGACCGACACTAGACTGTTCCTCCAACGACGTATGGAGGAACCCGCTCATGGGACAGTTGATCGATGGCCGCTGGCACGACCAGTGGTATGACACACAGAAAGACGGCCGCTTCCAGCGCGAAAACGCCCAGCGCCGCCATTGGCTGGGCGAGCCGGCGTTCCCCGCCGAGGGCGGGCGCTACCATCTCTATGTCTCGCTGGCCTGCCCCTGGGCCCATCGGACCCTGATCGTGCGCAAGCTGAAGGGGCTGGAGTCGCTGGTGGATGTTTCGGTGGTCAGTTGGCTGATGCGCGAGAACGGCTGGACCTTCGACCCCGCCCACGGCTCCACCGGCGATCGCCTCGACGGCCTGGCCTTTCTGCACCAGCGCTATACCCGCGACGACCCGCACTACAGCGGCCGGGTCACGGTGCCGCTGCTGTGGGACAAGCAGGCGCAGAAGATCGTCAACAACGAATCAGCCGATATCGTCCGCATCTTCAACAGCGCCTTCGACGCCATCGGCGCCAACGCGCTGGACTTCTACCCGGAGCCGCTGCGCGAGGAGATCGAACGCCTCAACGGACGCATCTATCCTGCGGTCAACAACGGCGTGTACCGTGCTGGCTTCGCCACTCGCCAGGACGCCTACGAGGAGGCCTTCGTCCAGTTGTTCGAGGAGCTGGACTACCTGGAAGGCTTGCTCGGCGAACGCCGCTACCTGGCCGGCGAATACCTGACCGAGGCCGATATCCGCCTGTTCACCACCCTGGTGCGCTTCGATGCGGTGTACCACGGACACTTCAAGTGCAACCTGCGGCGCATCGAAGACTACCCGAATCTCTCCGGCTGGCTGCGCGAGCTGTACCAACGCCCGGGCATCGGCGAGACAGTGGACTTCGAACATATCAAGGGGCACTACTACGCCAGCCACCGTACCATCAACCCGACCGGGATAGTACCGCTGGGCCCGCGCCTCGACCTGGCGCGCGCGCCAGGCCGGGAACGACTTCCCGGCAAGGGCATCTGGGGAGAAGGCTGAAGGCTCAGGCGTCCTCGCGGGCGCCTTCGAACCAGGCCAGCTTGTCGCGCAGTTGCACGACTTCGCCGACGATCACCAGGGTCGGCGCATGCACTTCGTGCTCAGCCACCAGTTGCGGCAGGTTTTCCAGGGTTCCGGTGAATACCCGCTGCTGGGCGGTGGTCCCCTGCTGGATCAGCGCCGCCGGGGTCTGTGCGGAGCGACCGTGGGCGACCAGTTGCTCGCAGATCACCGGCAATCCCACCAGGCCCATATAGAACACCAGGGTCTGGCCAGGCGCTACCAGGTCCTGCCACGGCAGGTCGGTGGTGCCGTCCTTCAGATGACCGGTGACGAAACGAACCGATTGCGCATGGTCGCGATGAGTCAGCGGAATCCCGGCGTAAGCCGCGCAGCCGCTGGCCGCGGTGATTCCCGGCACGACCTGGAAAGGTATGCCGTGGGCAGCCAGTTCGTCGATTTCCTCACCGCCGCGGCCGAAGATGAATGGGTCGCCACCCTTCAGGCGCAGCACGCGCTTGCCCTGGCTGGCCAGCTCCACCAGCAGGCGGTTGATCCGATCCTGCGGCACCGCATGTTCGGCGCGGCGCTTGCCGACGTACAGGCGTTCGGCATCGCGGCGGCATAATTCGAGGATCGACGGCGCCACCAGGCGATCGTAGAGCACCACGTCGGCCTGCTGCATCAGGCGCAGGGCACGGAACGTCAGCAGGTCCGGATCCCCCGGCCCGGCCCCGACCAGATATACCTCGCCCGTGGCTATGTGCGCGAGGCCGCCGGCCAGGCGCTCTTCCAGGAGACGCTCGGCTTCCGCCGGACGGCCGGCCAGGACACGCTCGGCGATCTCGCCCTGGAACAGGTTTTCCCAGAACACCCGGCGCTGCTGCAGGTCGGGTAGCAATTCCTTGACCCGGTGGCGGAAGCGGCTGGCGAGTCCGGCCAGTTGCCCGTAGGTCGAGGGAATCCAGGTTTCCAGCTTGGCCCGGATCAGCCGCGCCAGCACGGGCGCATCGCCGCCGCTGGAGACCGCCACCACCAGCGGCGAACGGTCGACGATGGCCGGGAAGATCACGCTGCACAGGGCCGGCGCGTCCACCACGTTGACCGGTATCCCGCGCGCATTGGCCGCTCGCGACACCTCGGCGTTCAGCGGTTCGTCGTCGGTGGCGGCGATGATCAGGGCGCAGCCGGGCTGGTCGCCGTCCTGGTAGTCGCGTTCGAGCAGCTCGCCGCCGCCCTGCTCCACCAGATGCCGCAGTTCGATGTGGATCTGCGGCGCGACCACGCGCAGGCGCGCGCCGCAGATCCACATCGAACTGCGG
>NZ_SCND01000427.1:0-4613 GCF_005503585.1 Pseudomonas sp. 2VD | reverse complement strand
CCCTGCAGGCGCGCGATGGCCTGATCCACCGGCCCGCCGGGTGCGGCCTGGACGATGGCGAAGTTGATCAGCAGGATGCCCAGCAGGGTCGGCAGGATCAGCGCCAGGCGGCGCAACAGGTAGCCGCCCATGTCACTGCGCCTCCCGGCTCGGCGCGGCCCGCTCGCGGACTTCCCACCAGGTGTTCAGCCCCAGGCTGTAGCGCGGCGCCTGCGGCGGTCGGCCGAAGCGATTCCAGCTGGCGATCCAGACCTCGTCGGAATACCAGGTCGGGATCAGGTAGTAGCCCCATTGCAGCACCCGGTCGAGGGCGCGCACGGCGGTTTCCAGGGCGGCCCGCGAGTCGGCCTCGACCACCGCCTGCACCAGCCGGTCGATGGCCGGGTCCTTCAGGCCGATGCGGTTGTAGCCGCCGGGATCGGCGTAGCTGGAGGAATGCCAGAAGCTGTACTGCTCGTTGCCCGGCGAATTGGACTGGGAGAAGCTCGAAACGATCATGTCGTAGTCCCGCGCACGTATGCGCTCGATGTATTGCGAAGCGTCCACCTGGCGCAGGCGCATATCGATGCCGATCCGCGCCAGGTTGCGCTGGAACGGCAGCAGCGCGCGCTCCAGGCCCTTGCCCTGGAGCAGGAGTTCGAAGCGCAGCGGCCGTCCGGCGGTATCCAGCAGGCGTCCGTCGACGGCATGCCAGCCGGCCTCGCCGAGCAGGCGGTAGGCCTGCACCAGGCGCTCATGGATATCGCCGCTGCCGTCGTTCACCGGCGGAGCGTAGGCCTGGCCGAAGACCTCCTCGGGGATCTGCCCACGCAGCGGCTCCAGCAAGGCCAGTTCGTCGGCGCCGGGCAGGCCGCGAGCGGCCATCTCCGAGTTGTCGAAATAGCTGCGCAGGCGCTTGTAGCGACCGCCGAAGAGCTGTCGGTTGGTCCATTCGAAGTCGAACAGCAGGCTCAGCGCCTGGCGTACCCGGCGGTCCTCGAACAGCGGCCGGCGCAGGTTGAACACCAGGCCCTGGAGGCTGGCCGGGTACGGGTAGGGAAAGCTCTCCTGGCGCAACCGGCCATCGCGCAGGGCCGGCGAGTCGTAGCCGCTGCTCCAGGCCTTGACGCTGGTCTCGACATTGATGTCGGCCTGCCCGGCCTTGAACGCCTGCAAGGCCACGCCGCTGTCGCGGTAGTAGTCGAAACGGATCCGCTCGAAGTTGTACAGGCCACGCCCGACCGGCAGGTCGCGAGCCCACCAGTCGGGGTTGCGCCGGTAGCTCACCGAACGCCCCGCCTCGGCCTTCTCCAGCCGGTAAGGTCCGCTGCCCAGCGGCGGCTGCATGCTGCTGCGGTTGAAGTCGCGTCCCTGCCACCAATGCCTGGGCAGCACGTAGAGCTGGGCCAGCACCAGCGGCAGTTCGCGGTTGCCGGCATGACGGAAGTCGAAGCGGATGCGCAGGCGGTCCTCCACCACCGGCTCGAGGACCTCCTTGTAGTAGGCGCGCCAGAACGGGCTGCCCTGCTCGACCAGGCTGTCGAAGGAAAACTTCACGTCCTCGGCGGTGACCGCCACGCCGTCGCTGAAGCGCGCCCGCGGATCAATATGGAAACGCACCCAGCTGTTGTCCGGGGCTTTCTCGATGTAGCGCGCCAGGTAGCCGTATTCGGTGAACGGCTCGTCCAGCGACTGGAAGCCGAGGGTTTCGTAGATCAGCGCGGCCTGGGTCATGCTGATCGGCGTGCCGCGGTTGGCGAAGGGGTTCAGCGTGTCGAAGCTGCCGCTTTCCATCCGCCGCAGGCTGCCGCCCTTGGGCGCCTGCGGGTCGACGAAGTCGAAGTGCTGGAAACCCGGCGGGTATTTCGCCGGCTCGTCGTAGAGCGTGATGGCATGGCGCGGCTCGCTGCGGGCCAGGCTGGCGAGCAGGCAGCAGGCGAAGACCAGGATGCGTCCGGGCATGGCTCAACCACCGAAGTGATAGCTGAAGTCCAGCCACCATTGGCGGCCCATGGCGTCGTAGTTGCCGGTGGGATAGTACGGCCAGCCATCGGAGTCGTCCTCCTTGATCTGGTCGAGCAGGTTGTTCACCGTCAGGCCGACGCTGGCGCGTTCGTTGAGCCGGTAGCGGGCGCTGGCGTTGAACACCGTCCACGGGCTCAGGCGCCCACTGCCAGCGGCGTTGGTAACGCTGCCGTAGCGCACCGCGAAGAGCGTCGAGGTGAACTGTGCGTAGTCCCAGGTCAGGCTGGCGTTGAGTTTGCTGCGCCAGTCGTGGGAGTCGAGGCTGTCGCGCTGGTTCTCGCTGGGGTAGTCGTCGGACTGCTGGTAGTCGTGGGACAACACCAGGGTGTAGCCGAGGGTCGAGGAGAACGCGCCGTAGTCACCGGCGCCCCAGCGGATGTTGCTGCGCAGGTCGATGCCGCTGGTGCGCTCCTTGGCCGCGTTGATGGCATTGACGTAGACCTTGTTCAGGCGATTCGGATCGACGCTGGCGTCGCCGGCGTTGCGTTCGACCCGCGCCAGGGTGTCGCGGCACTGCGCCGAGTCCGGATCGAGCCCGCCGCTGCGGCAGGCCGCCTCGTCGCGCAGCAGTTTGTCCGGATCGAGGGTGGTCAGCAGGTCGTCGATCTGGATGTGGTAGTAGTCGGCGGAAAAGTCGAACCTGCTCGACGGCGACCAGACGAAGCCGTAGCTCCAGTAGCGCCCGCGCTCGGACTTCAGGTCGGGCGTGCCGCTCTGCACGTAGTCGACCCGACCGTTCTTGCAAGCGCCGTCGACGCCTTTCTCGCAACCGTAGTAGTCCTTCTGCGCCGGGTAGTAGCCGTTGGCGTCAGCCTGGTAGATGTAGTTCAGGTCCGGCGCGCGGAAGCTGGTGCCGTAGCTGCCGCGGAGCAGCAGGCTGGTCAGCGGGCGCCACTCCAGCCCCAGGTTGTAGGTGGTCTGCTCCTCGGTGCGACCGCTGAACCTGTACTGGTCCCAGCGGCCGGCGGCGGACGCCAGCAGCGTGTCGTGCAGCGGGATGCTGAATTCGCCGCCGGCGGCGTAACGGTCGCGCGAGCCGCCGGAGCTACTGGCCTTGGAGACGTTGTAGAGGGAGCCGTCGTTGTATTGCGAGTCGGGACGGATCCTGTAGCCCTGCTTGCCCACCTCCAGCACGCCGGCGAAGGCCACCGGGCCGGCCGGCAGGTCGAACAGCTCGCCGTTGCCGGTGAAGCTGTAGGTCTGCGAGTAGGACTCGCTGTGCTGGGTCACGTTGCGCCGCAGGCTGCGCCACTCTTCCTCGCTCAGCGGACGTCCGAGGCGCGCCGGATCGGGATCGTAGACCGGGTAGCCGTCGCGTTCGCCGAGCTTGCGGCCCAGGTACAGGTCGAGGATCCCGGCCGCCGGGGTGTAGCGGGTAGTGCGGTCGCTGCGGTACTCGGAGCGGGTTGCGGCCAGTTCGTATTCCCAGGAAGTATTGGCGACGCGGTCGCTGTAGCCGAGGGTGCCGGTCCAGGACACCTCGCGCCACTTGCTGTTGTTGCTGCTCTTGCCGCCGATCTCCTCGGGCGAGAACAGCCGGTACCAGCGCTCCAGGTCGCCGCTGGAGGCATTGATGAAGTCCGGCGAGGTGAAGGACGGCCCGCGGGTATTGTTCTGCAGGTGGTCGAAGCCGAACAGCAGGTCGGCGAACAGCTTGCCGCTGTCGCTCAGGTGCCAGGTGCCGCCGGCGTAGCCGTCGTAGTTTTCCTTCTTGGTCTGCAGGGTCCAGTAGTTGTTGTAGTACTGGTCGGTCATGCAGCGATAGCCACCCCTGGCGCCCGGCACCGGCGCCACGTTGCCGCCGAACAGGCCGCCGAGGCCGGCGCAGGAGGCGTCGCCGAGGTAGCGTCCGCTCTGCGGGTTCAGCCGGTAACCGACGTTGTTGCCGTCCGGGTAGCTGTCCATGAAACCGCGCTGGTTGGCCCAGACCGGCTGGCGCTGCTCGACCTGCAGGCCGAACAGGCCTTCGAAGTCGCCCGTCGCACCGCCGCCGACCAGTTGCAGGCGCTGGTTGTCGCCGCCGCCGCGCTCGGTGGTGCCGGCGCGCAGGTTGACGTCGACGCCATCGAATTTCTTCTTCAGGACGATATTGACCACCCCGGCGATGGCATCCGAGCCATAGATCGCCGAGGCGCCGCCGCTGAGGATCTCGATGCGGTCGATCATGACCGCCGGGATGTTCGCCAGGTTGGTGAAGTTCACCGAGCCGCCATAGGCGGTCGGGTAGTCGGCGACGCGCCGGCCGTTGATCAGCACCAGCGTGTGGTTGGGGCCGAGATCGCGCAGGTTGAGGGCGTTGGCCGCCGGTTGCCAGGTGTTGCCGTAGTCCTCGCCCTGGGTCATGCCGGTGTTCTGGGTCTGCGTCTGCAAGGCCTCGAAGACGTTGCGGTAGCCACGGTTCTGGATTTCCTCGCTGCTGATCACCGTGACCGGCGACGGCCCTTCCTGCTGGGCGCGGGGAATCCGCGAGCCGGTCACCACCACCCGCTCCAGGGTCTGCTCCGCTTTCGCCGCCAGCGACTGCACCTTCGCCGCCGGTACGGCCGCGCGCAGCGGCGCGGCGGAAATCACCGCGCCGCGCTCGGAACGGCGGAACTGCAGGCCGCTAC
>NZ_SCND01000426.1:0-4642 GCF_005503585.1 Pseudomonas sp. 2VD | reverse complement strand
GGGTGAAGTCGAGGAAGGCGCGTCCGTCGCTGTCCCACAGCCACGAGCCCTGGCCACGGACGAACACCTGCGCGGGCCGCTCCTGGGTGCGCATCAGGCGCAGGCTATCCAGCGCATCAGCCATCTTTCAGTTCCTCGGTCATGTACTCCACCGCCAGCAGGCGCACGCCCTGTGGCCCCTGCTCCAGCAGCCGACGCTCTTCCCGGCGCGTTTCGAAGCGCAGTTCGAAGCCGTCGCCGGCGGGGAAGCGCTGGCGCATCAGCTCGCGCACCTCGGCAAAGCGCGCGGCGCTCACCGTCATGCTGGCCAACAGCCGGCCGGACTGGCTCAGGGTGATCAGGTAGTCGCTCAAGAGGCATGCTCCCGGTAATCCGAAGGCCCGTGCAGGCGCGGCCCCCAGTCTTCCACCACGCCGCTGGACAGGCGTTTCGCCGCTGTCTTGCGCCAACGCTGGGAGAGCGCGTCGCAGGCCATCATCTGGCGCAACCCGAGAGGCTCCAGGGGATCGCCGAAATACCACTGCAACAGGCGGGCGACGGTCAGTTCGGGGTAATGCCGCTGGACCAGCTTCAGCTGGTCCCCGGGAGTCACCATGCCGCTGCGCAGGACCCGATAGAACCAGCCGCAGCGGCCGCCGCTCTGCAATTCGTCGGGCAGCTCGGGAAGATTCCAGCGCTGGCCCTGGCGATAGCAGGGCGAACGCGGCTGGCTGACTTCCAGCAGGGCATCGCCCCAATGGAACTGGTCGCCGATGCAGACCTCGGCTTCGGTGATGCCGTAGGTCGAGATGTTCTCGCCGAACGCCGGCAGTTGCCAGCGGTTCAGCGGGTGGCGCTTGCGCCAGTAGCGGTAGTGCTCGGCGGGATAGTGATGGAGAGCGCGCTCGAGGCCGCCGTGGTGGCGGATGTCGGCCTGTTCGTCGCCGGGCAGGCCATCGTGGCCCAGCCAGAACTCCTGCTCGACCGGCAGCTTGTCGATCGCGCTGACCAATCCGCCCCAGGTTTCTTCGACTTTACCTATGAAAACACCGTTTACGACTATCTGCTCCATTGCTCCGCGACCACCCGATGTACCGCCAATGCAGCTAGACTAGTGCCTCACGCGGGACCCACTCCATTTCGATTTTCCAGTTTCATCGATAAGAACAGCTTATGGATTTTCGCCAACTCCGCTATTTCGTCGCGCTCTACGAAGAAGGCCACGTCGGCCGCGCCGCCGAACGCCTGGCCCTGTCGCAACCGGCCCTCTCGCAGCAGATCCGCCAGTTGGAGCAGAACCTCGACGTCTCGCTGTTCCAGCGCAGCGGCAAGCGCCTGCTGCCGACCGTCGCCGCCCACACCCTGTACAACCATGCGGTACCGCTGCTGGAGGGATTGGAAAGGGCCCGCGAGGCGATGCGCGTATTCCGCGGGCAGACCCCGCGCAGCCTGGCGATCGGCGTGCTGCAGACGGTCAACGCCAGCCTGGTGCCGTACATGGTCGAACGCCTGCACGCCGCGCAGCCGCATCTGCGGGTGCAGATCTACGAACTGTCGGGAATCGACATCGAGCGGCGCCTGCTCACCGGCAACCTGGATATCGGCATCGGCTTCCTGCCGCCGCGCCAGCCGGGCTTGCACAGCGTCGAGCTGTACGAGGACGAATTGCAGCTGGTGATCCCCGAGGAACACCCGTTGAAGGAGTTCAGAAAGGTGTCCCTGGCCCAGGCCGCGGAGTTGCCGATGCTGCTGCTCGGCGAAGAGTTCCGCGCGCGCCAGATCTGGCAAGAGCAACTCGCCGCGATCGGCCGGCGGCCGCGGGTGCAGGCGGAACTGAACCACATGAGCGGGATTCTCGACAGCCTGCCGCAGACCCGCTTCGCCACCGTTCTACCGGGCAAGGCACGGCAGATGCACTCGAACCAGCGGCTGCTGTGGAAACCGCTCAGCGAACCGCGCATCCCGCTGAAGGTCGGCCTGGTCTACCGCGACGCGCAACGCCAGCACGCCAGCGTCGAGCTGCTGCGCTCGCTGCTGGAAGGCGTGGTCTGAGCGACGCGGTTTTCCTCGGGCAATAAAAAACCCCGCCTTTTGGGCGGGGTTTTGCAGACCTCTATCCTGACATCCGTGCTACGCCACCATCCATGGTGGATTCCCTGAGTTTCCGTATTGTCTTTGGCGCTTCCTGCGCAATGTCCTGACGGTTTGAAGATTACGCATCTCCGCGAGGGGGAGAAAGCAGCCAAAACCACCGCCGTTTGTAAGCCTTGGCTTACACGCTGTAATAGTTCCGCTCGCCGGACCGACGGCAACACCCAGCCGCCGGGAGCTTGCCGTGCGTCAAGATGATCTGCGCCGGGCCCGCTACAGTGGCCAGTCCCCTCATCATCGCGAGCCTTCCCAGCATGGAATTCCAGCGCGTCCACCAGCAGTTGCTGCAAAGCCACCACCTGTTCGAACCGCTTTCTCCCGTCCAGCTCCAGGAACTGCTCGCCAGCAGCGACCTGGTCAACCTCGACAAGGGCGCCTACGTGTTCCGCCAGGGCGAGCCGGCGCACGCCTTCTACTACCTGATTTCCGGCTGCGTGAAGATCTACCGGCTGACCCCGGAAGGCCAGGAGAAGATTCTCGAAGTGACCAACGAACGCAACACCTTCGCCGAGGCGATGATGTTCATGGACACCCCGAACTACGTGGCCACCGCCCAGGCCGTGGTGCCCAGCCAGCTGTTCCGTTTCTCCAACAAGGCCTACCTGCGCCAGTTGCAGGACAACACCCCGTTGGCCCTGGCCCTGCTGGCCAAGCTCAGCACCCGCCTGCACCAGCGCATCGACGAGATCGAGACGCTTTCCCTGAAGAACGCCACCCACCGCGTGGTGCGCTACCTGCTGACCCTCGCCGCCCACGCGCCGGGGGAGAACTGCCGGGTGGAAATCCCGGTGGCCAAGCAACTGGTGGCCGGTCACCTGTCGATCCAGCCGGAAACCTTCTCGCGGATCATGCACCGCCTCGGCGACGAGGGCATCATCCGCCTCGACGGCCGCGAAATCAGCATCCTCGACCGCGAACGCCTGGAGTGCTTCGAGTGAACAGCCCCGCCGCTTGATCGCGGTCAAGCGCGCCACGGCCCGTCCACCGGCAAGCTGGCGGGGTCGAGCCCGCGAGAACGCCCATGCGCCAATGCCTGTATTGCCTCCATGAAACCGAAGGCGCGGAAAGCGCCTGCGAACAGTGCGGCATGCCACTGCCCAGCGCTTCCCAGCGCCAGCTCCAGGGTCGCCGGCAGCGGCGCTTCGCCTGGTTCTGCGTCGGGCTGGCGCTGTTCTGCCTGGGCATGATGCTCTGGCTGCCGCGCGATGTTCCCTGAGGCCTCTCAGCGGCGCAGGCGCCGATAGAGCTGGAGCAGGCGCTCGGGCAACTGCCCGGCGCGCTCGACCAGCGCGAAGCCGTCGGCGCCGAACAGGTAGGGCAGGTAGTCCGCCGCCTCCTTGTCGATGGTGATGCAGAAGGGCACCAGTCCCTGGCTGCGCGCCTCGATCACCGCCTGGCGGGTGTCCTCGATGCCGTAGCGGCCCTCGTAGCGGTCCAGGTCGTTGGGCTTGCCGTCGCTCAACAGCAACAGCAGGCGACGCTTCTGCGGCTGCCCGCCGAGCACCTGGCTGGCCCGGCGGATCGCCGCGCCCATCCGCGTGTAGTAGCCCGGCGAGAGCGCCAGCACGCGACCGCGGACCTCGCCGCCGTAGCCTTCGTCGAAATCCTTCAGCACCTGCCAGCGCACCTGCTGCCGGCGCACCGAGGAAAACCCGTACAGCGCGAAGGGGTCGCCCAGTGCCTGCAATGCCTCGCCGAACAGCAGCAGGCTGTCGACGATGCTGTCGATCACCCGCCGCTGGTCGTCGAGGTAAGCTTCGGTGGACATCGACAGGTCCGCCAGCAACAGGCAGGCGAGGTCGCGCCGGCGCGGCCGCTGTTCGAGGAACAGGCCTGGCTGGGTGGAACCGCCGCGCCGCCGCTCGACCTGGAAGTCGAGCCAGGCATCGAGGTCGATCTCGTCGCCTTGCGGCTGCTGGCGCAGGCGTTGGCGGCCGTCGCGCAGGCAGGCGAACTGGCGGCGCAGATGCAGCGCGGTCTTCTCCAGGTGCGCCGGCAGGCTGGCGCTGGTCGCGCCGCGCGGCCGCATCGGTTGCAGCAGCACGTGGTCGCTCAGCAGGCGCTGCTGCCGATAGTCCCACTCGGGCAGCTTCAGCCCGGGGCCGAGCGGCAGGTCATCGTAGTCGGCGGCCGGCAGGTCGAGATCCAGGCGCAGGCCGCCGCCCTTCTGCGTGCGCTGGCGCGACAGCGACAGGTAGTCGAGGTCTTCGGCGACGCGCGCGCCGTCCGGGTCGTCCTCGTCGTCGCTACAGCGGTCCAGGGCCAGGTGCTCCGACCAACTGAGCAGGCTTTCCAGGCGGAACAGCAGCAGGTTGCGCTCGCTGTCGCGCTCCTCGACGCGCTCGGCGCGCTTGCGCGCTCCGCTGCGGGCGACCTGGCGCTTGCCGGCGCCGGCGGCCGCTTCCTCGCCGTCCTCCGCGCTGGCGGAAGGCGTCCAGCGCTCGCCGGGATACAGCCACAGCGGCACCGGCCAGGGCGCCCGCTCGACTCGCGGGAAGCGCTCGACGCTGCC
>NZ_SCND01000425.1:0-4651 GCF_005503585.1 Pseudomonas sp. 2VD | reverse complement strand
GATCCGCACCGGCCGCTATGGCGGGTGCAGACCGCGGACGAGCAGGGCCGGCTGCTCTACCTGTCCTCGCAGACCGGCGAGGTGGTACGCGACGCCAGCCGCCGGGAGCGTGCCTGGAACTGGCTCGGCGCCTGGCTGCACTGGCTCTATCCGCTGCGCGGCGGCGGGTTCGACGGGCAGTGGGCGAACCTGGTGATCGGCCTGTCGCTGCTGGCGACCCTGGCGACCGTCCTCGGCATCCTCGTCGGCCTGCTCCGCTGGCGCTTCCGCAAGCCCTACCGCAGCGGCTCGCGCTCGCCCTATGCGGGCGGTTTCCAGCGCTGGCACCACCTCGCCGGCCTGCTCTTCGGCGCGCTGGTGCTGAGCTGGATCTTCAGCGGGCTGATGTCGATGAATCCGTGGAACCTGTTCGGCCGCGGCACGCCGCTCGACCTCGCGGCCTACCAGGGCGGTAGCTGGGACCGGGCGCTGCCCGCCGGACTGGAGGCGGACGCTGTCCTGCGGCGCTTGCGTGCCGCCGGGTTGCGGGTGCGCGAGCTGGAGTGGCGGGCGCTCGACGGCGAGCCCTATGCGCTCGGGCGCAGCGCCAGCGGCAACAGCCTGCTGCTGACGGCGGATGGCGAAATCCTCCGCGAGCTACCCGCGGATCGCCTGCTGGCGGCGGCTCGCGCGCTGCTGCCGGGCGTGCCGATGCAGGCCGAACGATTGGAACGCTACGACTTCTATTACTACCCGCGCGAAGAACACAGCATGATGGGCTACCTGGAACGGCGCCTGCCGGTCTGGCGCCTGCGTTTCGACGATCCCCGGCATACCTGGGTGCACCTGGATCCCTACAGCGGCGCGGTGGTTGGCGTGCTCGACGACGGTCGGCGCGGCAGCCGCTGGCTGTTTTCCCTGTTGCATAGCTGGGACTGGCTGCCGCTGCTGACCCGGCGTCCGCTGTGGGACCTGTGGATGCTCGGTTTCAGTCTCGGCGGCCTGGTGGTCTGCGCCAGCGGCTGCTGGATCGGCTGGCGTCGCCTGCGCGGCCGCCGTCCGAAGCGTCGCTGAGAGGGGCTACCTGGCAAGACTGGGCGTCGCCGCACGCCCGGATTTGCTGGTAGCCTTGGTTGAATTCGCAGTAATGGATCGCACATGGGCACACACAAGATCGAGATCCGCCGCCGCAACGTCGAGAAGATTCTCCTGGCCGCCGAAAAAGTCTTCGCCGAAAAAGGCTACGCCGGCACCTCCATGGGCAACATCGCCGAAGAAGCCGAACTGCCGCGCTCCAACCTGCACTACTACTTCAGCACCAAGGACGAGCTGTACCGCGACGTCCTCCTCGGCCTGCTCGAGGTCTGGAAGCAGGACGCCCTCTGCTTCGAGATGTTCGATGACCCAAGGGTGGTATTGACCAGCTATATCCGCGCGAAGATGAACCACTCGCGTACCCGCCCGCATGGCTCCAAGGTCTGGGCCAACGAAATCATGCATGGCGCGCCGCTGCTCGGCGCCACCCTCGACGACAGCCTCTACGAATGGGCCAAGATGAAGGAGGCGAAGATCCGCCAGTGGGTCGAGGAAAAGCGCATCCTGTCGATCGAGCCGAGCAGCCTGCTCTACATGATCTGGGCCTCCACCCAGCACTACGCCGACTTCGGCTACCAGGTCGAGGTGCTCAACGGCCACCAGCCGCTCAGCGACATGCAGTTCGAAAGGGCGGTACAGACGGTGACCAGCGTGGTCCTGCGCGGAATCGGATTGGAGCCCTGAGCAGCGGAGCCTTCGCTAGAAGGCTCCGGCGATGGCTCAGCTGGCGCGGGTGAAGTCCACCGCTTCCGCCTGTTCGAGGAACACCGTGGTCTGCGCCGGGACCGTCTCGGCGAGCAGCCGTCCGCCGCGGATCGAGTAGCGCACCGGGACCTGCCGGCGCACCGCGTCGAAGCCGTCGCGGGCCGGCAGCACCAGCAGGTTGGCCGGATGGCCGACCTCGATGCCGTATTCCCGCAGGCCGAGGGTGCGGGCGCTGTTGCGGGTGATCAGGTCGAGGCCGCCGTCGATCTCGTCGTAGCCCATCATCTGCGTCACGTGCAGGCCCATGTGCAGCACCTGCAGCATGTTCGCGGTGCCCAGCGGGTACCAGGGGTCGAACACGTCGTCGTGGCCGAAGCAGGTGTTGATCCCGGCACCGAGCAGTTCCTTGACCCGGGTGATGCCGCGGCGCTTCGGGTAGTCGTCGAAGCGACCCTGCAGGTGGATGTTCACCAGCGGGTTGGCGACGAAGTTGATTCCCGACAGTTTCAGCAGGCGGAACAGCCGCGAGGTGTAGGCGCCGTTGTAGGAGTGCATCGCCGTGGTGTGGCTGGCGGTGACCCGTGCGCCGAGGCCGTCGCGATGGGCGAGCATGGCCAGGGTCTCGAGGAAGCGCGACTGCTCGTCGTCGATTTCGTCGCAATGCACGTCCACCGGCAGGTCGTAGCGCTTGGCCAGGTCGATGGCCTTGTGCAGCGACTCGACGCCCAGCTCGCGGGTGAATTCGAAATGCGGGATCGCCCCCACCACGTCGGCGCCCAGGCGCAGCGACTCCTCCAGCAGTTCCAGGCCGTTGGGGTAGGAGAGAATGCCCTCCTGGGGGAAGGCGACGATCTGCAGGTCGACCCAGGGCGCCACTTCGCCGCGCACCTCGAGCATGGCCTTGAGCGCGGTGAGGGTCGGGTCGGAGACGTCGACGTGGCTGCGCACGTGCTGCACGCCGTTGGCGATCTGCCATTTCAGGGTCTGCCAGGCGCGCTGCTTGACGTCCTCGTGGCTGAGCAGGGCCTTGCGCTGGGCCCAGCGCTCGATGCCTTCGAACAGCGTGCCGGAGCGGTTCCACTCCGGCTGGCCGGCGGTCTGGGTGGTGTCGAGGTGGATGTGCGGCTCGATGAACGGCGGCACGGCAAGACCGCCGGCGCCGTCCAGGCGCTCGCCGGCGTCGTCGGCGGCCTGTTCCATCGGCACCAGGGCGGCGATACGGCCATCGGCGACGCGCAGTTGCCAGAGACCTTCGCGGCCGCGCAGGCGCAGGTTGTCAATCAGCATGGAGGACCTCTTCTGGTTTGTTCGGGCTGCGGCTCAGCAGGGGATTGAGCAGCAGGTAGGCGATGGCGGCGCCGAGCACCGCGTTGACCGGCACGATCCCCGGCAGCCAGTGGCCGGCGGCGGTGCCGCAGGCGACGGCGAGGATCGCCGCCCAGTTGATCGCCTGGATGTCCGCGCAGGGGTGCTGGCGGTAGCGCCGGCGGCGACTCAGGTAGTCGGCGATGATCACCCCGCCGATGGGCGGGATGGCGGCGGAGAGGAAGGTCAGCCAGCCGACGAAGTGGTTGTACAGCCAGAGCGCGGCGAGGGTGCCGAGGGCGCCGTTGAGCATCGCCAGGAAGCGGCTGGAGAGGCCGGTGATGTTGGCGAAGCCGAGGCCGGAGGCATACAGCGCGTTGTCGTTGGTGGTCCAGATGTTCAGGCCGAGGACCAGGATCGCCGGGATCAGCAGGCCCTGGGCGATCATCACGTCGGAGATGTCCGACTTGCCCACCGCCGCCGCGCCGGCCGCGCCGAAGATGAACATCAGCGAGTTGCCGAGGAAAAACGCCACCAGGCACACCACCACGGCGGTACGCGCGCTGCGGCCGAAGCGGACGAAGTCGGCGGTGAGGGTGCCGGCGCTGACGAACGAGCCGACCACCAGGGCGATCGCGGTCGAGAGGCTCAGCGGCGCGCTCGGCGTCACCTGCTGCAGCGCCGCCAGGCCGCCGGCGTCGCGCACCGCGAGCCATACCGAGTAGCTGCCGAGGACGACGATCGCCGGGACCGCGATGGCCGACAGCAGGGTCAGACCGGCGATGCCGAAGAACACCGTGAGGGTCATCAGCGCCCCGGAGACCAGGATCAGCAGGTTGACGTCGAGGCCGGTGGCCTTGGCCACCGGGATGGCGAACATCGCTACGCCGACGCCGAACCAGCCGACCTGGGTGCCGCCGAGCAGCGCCGAGGGCAGCCAGGAGCCCTTGCTGCCGAACGAGTAATGCGCCAGCAGGTGGGTGGAAAGGCCGGTGCGCGCGCCGATGAAGCCGAGGATCGCGGTGTACAGGCCGAGCATCAGGTTGCCCAGCAGCACGGCGAGGAAGAAGTCGTCGTAGCTCAGGCCGGTGCCGAGGGTGCCGCCGGTCCACATGCTGGCGGAAAAGAAGGTCAGGCCGAGCATCACCACGCTCAGGGCCAGTGCGCTCTTGCGCGCCGCCAGCGGGACCGGTTGCTGGCTGTAGTTGCTGTCTGCGGACATGCGCGAGTCTCCATGGGGCGCCGGCCGTCCGGGAGCGTCGGCCGGGCCGCGGCGAATGGTAGTCGAAGGCGGGTCGATCCGACAGACGCCGTTGCGCGTCGTCGGACCGCAGCGGCACGCAGGAAGCGTGCCGGCGCGCGGCAGGGCGGCGTCCGCCGGGGATGCGGGCGCCGCCCTGCGTTCAGGAGGCTTCGCGGTAAGGGTTGCGCGGATCCTGGGTCCAGTTGAGATAGGGCTTGCCGGTGTCCTGCGGCACCATTTCGATGCAGTTCTCCACCGGACAGGTGATCTGGCACAGGTTGCAGCCCACGCACTCGGCGTCGATCACTTCGTAGCGGTGCGTAC
>NZ_SCND01000424.1:0-4682 GCF_005503585.1 Pseudomonas sp. 2VD | reverse complement strand
ACACAAGCCGGCCTTCGCCTACCTGATCCCGACTTTCCAGAATCCGTCCGGCGTGCGCTACAGCGAGGAACGCCGCGACGCGGTGGCGGCGCTGCTAGACGAATTCGGCGTGACCCTGATCGAAGACGAACCCTATCGCGAACTGGTGTTCGACGAGGGCCGCGCAACCCCGCTGGTCAGCCGCCTGCGCAAGTCCAGCTGGATCTATACCGGCACGGTGTCGAAGACCCTGCTGCCGGGCCTGCGCGTCGGTTTCCTGATAGCCACCCCGGACCTGTTCCCCCACCTGCTGCGGCTGAAACAGTCGGCCGACCTGCATACCAACCGGGTAGGGCAGTGGCAGGCGCTGCAATGGTTCGGCAGCGAGGCCTACCGCCAGCACCTGGCCGAACTGCGCGAGTTCTACCGGGTCCGCCGCGACGCCATGCAGGAGGCGCTGCTGGAGCACTTCGGCGAGCTGGCCGAATGGAATATCCCGGAGGGCGGGCTGTTCTTCTGGCTGACCCTCAGGCAGCCGCTGGATACCCGCACCCTGCTCCAGCCGGCGCTGGCCGCCGATGTCGCATTCATGCCCGGCGAACCTTTCTTCGCCGAGCCGGAGCAGAACCTCGGGCGTCTGCGGCTGAACTTCAGCCACGTCGCCCCGGAGCGCCTGCACGAAGGCCTGCGGCGCCTGGCCAAGGTCGTCCGCGACGCCCAGGCCGCCGAAGCGGCCTGAACCCTCATCGGCGCTCCTCCCGGGGCGCCGGCCATCCGATCCGAGGAGCGACACGATGTACAAGGTCTACGGTGATTACCGTTCGGGCAACTGCTACAAGATCAAGCTGGCCATGTCGCTGCTCGGCATCCACTACCAGTGGGTACCGGTGGACATTCTCAAGGGTGAGACCCAGACCCCGGAGTTCCTGGCGAAGAACCCCAACGGCAAGATACCGGTGCTGGAGCTGGAGGACGGCAGTTGCCTGTGGGAGTCCAACGCCATCCTCAACTTCCTCGCCGACGGCAGCGCCCTGTTGCCCAGCGAACCGCGCCTGCGCACCCAGGTGCTGCAATGGCAATTCTTCGAGCAATACAGCCATGAGCCCTATGTGGCCGTGGCGCGCTTCATCAAGCTCTACCTCGGCCTCCCGGAAGCCCGCCGCGCCGAGTTCGAAGAGAAGAAGATCGGCGGCTACAAGGCCCTCGACGTCATGGAGAAACAGCTGTCGCGCACGCCATTCCTGGTCGGCGAACAGTTCTCCATCGCCGATATCACCCTCTACGCCTACACCCATGTCGCCCATGAAGGCGGCTTCGACCTGACGGCCTACCCGGCGATCCGCGCGTGGATCAAGCGAGTGGGGGAGGTGCCGGGGTATGTGGGGATGCTGATTGAGGGGAGATTCGATCAGCGGTTGGCGAGGCAGTGATTTCTGTCATGAGCGGGAATTTCGGGTAGAGCGAAATTTTTATGCATCGGGCTGGATGCGCGTTTTTCCTGATTATTCGTAGCTCGCTTTCCTGGCGCTGCTGTTGGTACCCGGCGCTGCGCTGGTGGCGGGTCAGTTACTGGCCGTTGAGGTCGATGCCCAGGAGGGCATCGACCGACTGGCCGCGCTAGCCGACCCGACTACTGTCGGGCAGCTTTCTCGCCAGTAGGCGCACAGCACTGTCGAGCGGGTAAGCGGTGCGCAATTCTCTGTCGTCGCCGTACGCGGCCTACCGCATAAGTTGGTCATCGAGGGCTTGGCGATAGGCGCTGCGGCGGTCATCGAATCCTGCTTTCCTGACTGCTCGGGTCGCTATCGATTTCCGCCCAGCCGATGCGGTACGGGCGTGTCCAGGGTAAACGCAGCGGTGCGTCCCGCCTGCAGTCGGTCACGGCGCAACTTCCTCGCCGGTGGCCATGGGACCGCCCATCTCGATTAATTTCTCGAACAATTCCCGTGTCAGTCTTTTCATGGCTCTTTTAATCAATCTCATACAATGGCTGATTGTTATCCATGTCTCATTCTGAAAAGAAATATAACAAGTGAATTGAGCAAGAATTTGCGCAGTGCTGTGCAACTTTTTGCGCAGTAGTGTCCAGGCCAGTATTTTCAAGGGCTGTGGACTGTTATTGGGGATGTTTCTTGGTTTTCATTGTGCAACTTCTTGCACAATCGCTGTTACGCTCTAAATCAGCTGTTGGTCCGCTTGGAAGGCCTATGTTTCGAGGCTCTCCGGATAAATCCATACTGCCTGCCTTATTTTTTATAAATTGTTAACTACCTGTTTTGGTAGGGTTTTCCAAATGGCCATCAATGTCGTTATGATGGCTATAGCCAAGCCGTAAAGGGCATGGACGCAGACGCCTGACGTTTGGCTGAAAATCTTTCATTGATTCGTATCAATGAATAGGAAAATTCCCAAAGAGGGAATGTCCTGTTGCTTGCCAGTTTTTATGTTGTTTTCATGGAAAAGGCAAAGAGCTTTTCAGACTATTGGGATTTTCGTTCGGTTTTTATGCCAACTAGTTGAATTGTTAAGATATTCATTGGCGCACATGGTGTGCATTGAAGGGTTAGGATGACCTATTCGAGCAAGCTCTCCTCGCATTATCTGGAACTCGCGGAACAGCCGATTTCAAAGGATGTCTTTGCGGGTGAGGATGTGCGTTTTTCCAGCGAATACGAGGCGCTGGAAAATGAGCTGGGCAAGGCGCTCTCGCTCCATGAGAACGGCCAGACCGACTGGTTGAAAATCCTGGAAAACAGCGAAGCGCTGCTTCGTGCCCAATCCAAGGACCTGCGTGTTGCAGCCTGGTTGACCTGGGCCCTCTACCAACGGGAATCCTTTCCCGGTTTGCTGGCCGGACTGGGATTGCTGGAACGTCTGTGCAGCCGGCATTGGGTCGAGATCCATCCGCTCAAGGCGCGCACTCGCGCCGCGGCCATTGCCTGGCTGGTGCCCCGGCTGGAGCAGGCGCTGAACGAAAACGTACCGATCAAGGAGCAACTCCCCCTGTTCCGGCGTCTCGCCGAGCACCTGGAAAAACTCGATACCGCGCTGACCGCGCAACTGGGCGACGACGCGCCCTTGTTGCTGCCGATCAGCCGACGCCTTTCGGGCATGCTCCAGCGCGCCGCCGACAACCAGCCCGAACCTGGCGTGGTCGGCGCCGTGGTGGCCCAGGTCAAGCAGGCGGCCAGCCAGTTGCTGGCGCCGGGTGCGCCCATCGACAACGAGCGCGACGCCCACAAGGCCATGCGCGCCCAGCAGGAGGCCGCACGCCCCCTGTGCGCCTGGTGGCTGAAGCAGAAAGCCACCGATCTGCGCGCGCTGCGCCTCAACCGGACGATGCTCTGGCTGCCCATCGAGTCCATGCCCGAGCGCAATGCCGAACAGGTCACTGCGCTAAGGGGAGTGCCGGCGGACAAGCTGAAAAGCTACCAGGAGCGTTTCGCCCAGGGCCTGTACGCCGATCTCCTGGTGGAGCTGGAGGCGAGCCTGGCACGGGCGCCGTTCTGGTTCGACGGCCAGCGCCTGGTCTGGGAGTGCCTGCAAGGGCTCAACGCCGAGCAGGCGATGCGGGAAGTCGAAATGCATTTCGCCTTGCTCCTGCAGCGTCTGCCGGGGCTGGTGGAGCTGCGTTTCCACGACGGCAGCGCATTCGCCGATGCGGCCACCCGCGGCTGGATCAGCGCCCATGTCATGCCCCATCTCCAGAACGACAGTGCGCCGCGCAAGGTCGAGACCGTGGCCCTGCAGGCCGAATGGGACGTCGCCCTGGACGAGGTCCAGCCGGTGTTGCGCAAGGACGGCCTGAAGGCGGCGGTACAGGTGTTGAAGCAGGGCATGAAGCGCGCCCACGGCGGGCGAGCCCGGTTCTTCTGGCAACTGAGCCTCGCGCGACTGTGCTTCCTGGCGAAGAAGTACGAGCTGGCCAAGACCCAGCTGGAGAGCCTCGACCATCAGTTGCACGAATCGGGATTGCACGCCTGGGAGCCCGATCTGGCGCTGGATGTACTGCACCTGCTGCATAGCTGCTGCGAGCTGTTGCCGCAGAACCACGCCGTGCGAGAACGCAAGGAAGACATTTATCGCAGGCTGTGCCACCTCGATCTCGAGGTGGTGCTCGAATAGGGCTTCGCGCCCTCAATTCTCAAGGAGAAAAAGCCATGGCCAAAGAAGGCTCGGTAGCCCCAAAGGAACGCATCAACGTCACTTTCAAGCCCGCCACCGGCGGTGCCCAGGAAGAAATCGAACTGCCGTTGAAGCTACTGGCGATCGGCGATTACACCCAGCGCGGGGATGAGCGCAAGGTGGAGGACCGCAAGCCGATCGGCATCGACAAGATGACCTTCGACGAGGTCCTGGCCAAGCAGGAGCTAGGGCTGACGCTGAGCGTACCCAATCGTCTCCAGGAGGAGGGCGGCAGCGACGAGCTGGCGGTGGGGCTGCAGATCAACTCGATGAAGGACTTCAACCCGGCCAGCATCGTCGAGCAGGTGCCCGAGCTGAAGAAGCTGATGGAGTTGCGTGATGCGCTGGTGGCCCTCAAGGGCCCGCTGGGTAACGCCCCGGCGTTCCGCAAGGCCATCGAAAGCGTACTCGCCGACGACGAGTCCCGTAGCCGCGTGCTGGGCGAGCTGGGGCTGAGCGCCGCCCCCTCCTGGAGACGATTGGGTACGCTCAGCGTCAGCCCTAGCTCCTGCTTGGCC
>NZ_SCND01000423.1:0-4690 GCF_005503585.1 Pseudomonas sp. 2VD | reverse complement strand
CTACATCAACCGCAACCAGATCGGCGCGGTGGTGGGCGTGCAACCGTTCGGCGGCCACGGGCTGTCCGGCACCGGTCCCAAGGCCGGCGGGCCGAACTACCTGCTGCGTTTCGTCAGCGAGCGCACCACGTCGGTGAACACCACCGCGGTGGGCGGCAACGCGTCGCTGCTGTCGCTGGCCGACGCCGAGTGATACTCCGTTCCCGGGCGCCTTGGCGCCCGGGTCGGTTTCCGGGGTTCGCCGTGGCGGACGCCGAGGGAAATGACCGCCGTTCCGGTGCGTGCCCGGAGCGGACCATAAAGGACGATTTTCCCTGCCCGACAGGGGAGGGATCGTGAGGCGTGGGCCTGTTCGGACTCGTTTGAGGCCACCCACGTTTCCGGCTTGCTCCGGCAAGCGCTCACGGAGTGACGCCACAAGCGCCATTCTGCCAACCAAGGGCCCGCTACCCGTTGCTTGCACACGCAAGGGCCCGGATAAAAACAAGCAATAGGGGAGTCCCTATGAGTGTCAATACGCCCACGCTGATCACCTTCGTGATCTACATCGCGGCCATGGTCCTGATCGGCCTGGCGGCATATCGCTCCACCAACAACTTCTCCGACTACATCCTCGGCGGCCGCAGCCTCGGCAGCTTCGTCACGGCGCTGTCCGCCGGCGCCTCCGACATGAGCGGCTGGCTGCTGATGGGCCTGCCCGGCGCGGTGTACCTGTCCGGCCTGTCCGAAAGCTGGATCGCCATCGGCCTGATCGTCGGCGCCTACCTCAACTGGCTGTTCGTCGCCGGCCGCCTGCGGGTGCAGACCGAGCACAACGGCAACGCGCTGACCCTGCCCGACTACTTCACCAACCGCTTCGAGGACAACAGCCGCCTGCTGCGGATCTTCTCGGCCCTGGTGATCCTGGTGTTCTTCACCATCTACTGCGCTTCCGGCATCGTCGCCGGTGCGCGCCTGTTCGAGAGCACCTTCGGCCTCTCCTACGAGACCGCGCTGTGGGCCGGCGCCGCGGCGACCATCGCCTACACCTTCATCGGCGGCTTCCTCGCGGTGAGCTGGACCGACACCGTGCAGGCCTCGCTGATGATCTTCGCGCTGATCCTCACCCCGGTGATCGTGATGCTCGCCACCGGCGGCGTCGAGCCGACCTTCACCGCCATCGAGCTGAAGGACGCGACCAGCTTCGACATGCTCAAGGGCGCCTCCTTCATCGGCGTGATCTCGCTGATGGCCTGGGGCCTGGGCTACTTCGGCCAGCCGCACATCCTGGCGCGCTTCATGGCCGCCGATTCGGTGAAATCGATCCCGGCCGCGCGCCGCATCTCCATGACCTGGATGATCCTCTGCCTCGGCGGCGCCGTGGCCGTGGGCTTCTTCGGCATCGCCTACTTCCAGGCGCATCCAGAGCAGGCCGGCGCGGTCAGCGACAACCCCGAGCGGGTGTTCATCGAGCTGGCCAAGATCCTGTTCAACCCGTGGGTCGCCGGCGTGCTGCTGTCCGCCATCCTCGCCGCGGTCATGAGCACCCTGAGCTGCCAACTGCTGGTCTGCTCCTCGGCGCTCACCGAGGACTTCTACAAGGCCTTCCTGCGCAAGGGCGCCAGCCAGCTGGAACTGGTCTGGGTCGGTCGCGCCATGGTGCTGCTGGTGGCGGTGATCGCCATCTGGCTGGCCGCCAACCCGGAAAACCGCGTGCTCGGCCTGGTGTCCTATGCCTGGGCCGGCTTCGGCGCCGCTTTCGGCCCGCTGGTGCTGTTCTCCCTGCTGTGGAAGCGGATGACCCGCAACGGCGCGCTGGCCGGCATGATCGTCGGCGCGGCGACGGTGATCCTGTGGAAGAACCTGTTGGGCTGGACCGGCCTGTACGAGATCATCCCCGGCTTCCTCTTCGCCAGCGTCGCCATCGTCGTCTTCAGCCTGCTCGGCAAGGCGCCTTCGACGAGCATGCTCAAACGCTTCGACGATGCGGAGCAGGAGTACCGCGAGGCGCACCAGGGTTCCGCCGCTCCGGTAACCCAGCGCTGATCGAGCCTGCGGGCGGGTGAAGCGCCCGCGCATGGAGACGGCCCGCCCCGCAAGGTGCGGGCCGTCGTTTTTTCCGGCGGCTGCTGCGCCTCTCCGCGCAGGACGGATAACGGCAGCCACGTTGTCCCTGTCCCGCCGCGCCGCTCAGGCGTCCCGCTCCAGCCGGCAAGCGTGCCCCGACTGTCGTGCCTCCAGCCTCAGCCATTCGAAGAATGCCTTCACCGGCGGATGACGTTCCCGTCCGGGCACGCATAGCGCGCTGTAGCCGGCGCCGTCGACACTGATATCCGCTCTGTAGGGTTGCAGCAGGCCGCTGGCGACGCTTTCCGAAACCAGGATCGAACTGGCCAGCACCAGTCCCTGGCCGGCGATGGCCGCCTGCAGGGCATAGTGCTCCTCGTCGTATTGGCGGATCACCGGCTGGCCCTCCATCCAGTTTTCGCCGGCCTGCGCGCACCAGGCCTCCCAGCCGTGGGCGTAGAGCCTGGAGTTGTGCCAGCGCACGCTGATCAGGGTCGGCTGCCGTTCTCCGGCCAGGGCGACCTGGGCCGGCGAGCCATAGACCGCGAAGCATTCGTCGAACAGGCAGAGACCGTAGAAGTTCGGGTAGTCGTCGAGGCTGTAGCGGATCACCAGGTCGATGCTGGCGTCCTGGTGCAGGTCGAGGACTTCGCAGTTGGTGTCCAGGCGCAGGTTGATCTGCGGGTGCGCGGCGTAGAAGCGGCCGAGACGCGGCACCAGCCAGAGGGCGGCGAAGGCCGGGGTGGTGGAGACCGTCAGGTTGCCGCCGCTGCGCTGCGGACGCAGCGTGTCGACGCTCTGCGAAATTTCCAGCAGGGCCCCGTGCAGGCTGCGGAACAGCCGTTCGCCGCAGTCGGTCAGGCGCACTTTCCGTGGCAGACGCTGGAACAGCGGAACGCCGAGCCAGGCTTCCAGCGAACGGATCTGGTGGGAAACCGCGGTTGGCGTTACCGCAAGCTCCTCGGCGGCGGCCTTGAAGCTCGACTGACGGGCCGCCGATTCGAAGGTGCGCAATGCGGTCAGCGGCAGGGAAGCGAACATTGGAATCTCCATGGATGAACTGAATTCATCCTGAACAACTATTGCTCATTTGTCGGGAACCCCCGCTGCCAATAATTTCTGGCTCAAGGCGAAGGGGCTTGAGGTCATTCGAGTCTAGCCGAATCCAAGGAGATACAGATGAGTAGAATTCTCGCAGTGCATGCCAGCCCGCGAGGCGAGCGCTCGCAGTCCCGGCGTCTCGCCGAGGTTTTCCTGGCGGCCTATCGCGAAGCCCATCCGCAGGCCCGCGTGGCGCGCCGCGAAGTCGGCCGGGTACCGCTTCCGGCGGTCACCGAGGCCTTCGTTGCCGCCGCCTTCCATCCCCAGCCGGAACAGCGTTCGCTGGCGATGCAGGCCGATCTGGCGCTGAGCGACCAACTGGTCGGCGAACTCTTCGACAGCGACCTGCTGGTGATCTCCACGCCGATGTATAACTTCAGCGTGCCCAGCGGCCTGAAGGCCTGGATCGACCAGATCGTGCGCCTCGGGGTGACCTTCGATTTCGTCCTCGACAATGGCGTCACCCAGTACCGGCCGCTGCTGCGTGGCAAGCGTGCGCTGATCGTCACCAGTCGCGGTGGCCATGGCTTCGGCCCGGGCGGCGAGAACCAGGCGATGAACCACGCCGATCCCTGGTTGCGCACCGCGCTGGGTTTCATCGGCATCGACGAGGTCACGGTGGTCGCGGCGGAAGGCGAGGAATCCGGCGGCAGGTCCTTCGAGGAATCCTGCGCCGAGGCGGAACAGCGCCTGCTGGCGCTGGCGCGGTCGGCCTGAGGAGCCGCCATGGCCTGGTTCCATCTGCTGGTGGCGGCGGCCTTCGAGGTCGCCTTCGCCATGGGCATGAAGTTCTCCAACGGCTTCGGCAGACTCTGGCCGTCGCTGCTGACGGTGGTCGCGGCGATCGGCGGGATCTATTTCCTGACCCTGGCGCTGCGCGAGTTGCCGGTCAGCGTCGCCTATCCGATCTGGACCGCGATCGGCTCGCTGGGCACGGTGTTCCTCGGCGTCCTGCTGCTTGGCGAAAGCCTGACGGCGGTGAAGCTGGTTTCTGTCGGGTTGATCGTCGCCGGGGTGGCCGGGCTCAAGTAAGCGATGCGGCATTTGGCCTACAATCGGCCGCGTTTCCGTTCCTTCGAGAGCAGCTATGCTGACCACCCTGGCGGTGTCCAACTACCGCACCCTGCGCGACCTGGTGATGCCGCTGCGGCGCCTGAACCTGATCACCGGCGCCAACGGCGCCGGCAAGTCCAACGTCTACCGGGCCTTGCGCCTGCTGGCGGACAGCGCGCGCGGCGAAGTGATCCCGTCGCTGGCGCGCGAGGGCGGCCTGCCATCGACCCTGTGGGCGGGACCGGAGGACATCAGCCGGGCCATGCGCAGTGGCGCCCAGCCGATTGAAGGCAGCGTGCGCCGGCAGTCGGTGAACCTGCGCCTGGGCTTCGCCGGGGAGGATTTCGGTTATTGCATCGACCTCGGCCTGCCGGAGCCAAGCCAGAGCAAGTTCGGTCTCGACCCGGTGATCAAGCGCGAATGCATCTGGGCCGGCCCGTTCCTGCGCCCGGCCAATGTCCTGGTCGACCGTCGCGGGCCGTTGTTGCGC
>NZ_SCND01000422.1:0-4705 GCF_005503585.1 Pseudomonas sp. 2VD | reverse complement strand
ACAGCATGAGGGTCAGCAGGCCGAAGCCGAGCGGCAGGCTGAGCAACGGCCAGGTGCGGCTGACGCCCAGGCCGAGGCTGCGGAAGCGCCCGGCGTTCAGCGCGTAGCGGGTGCTGACCCAGGCGGCGAAGGCGAAGAAGGCCAGCGCCAGCAGCCACTGGTAGAGCCTGAGGACCTGCGCCAGGCGCGGCGGCAGGCGTTGTTCCAGCAGGTTGACGCGCATGTGCCCGCCTTCCATCCATACCGCGCCGAGCGCCAGCATTACTGCGCCGATGATGAGGTAGCGGGCCAGTTCGTCCATCCAGATCGGCGAGCTGCCGAGCAGGTAGCGGGCGAACACGCCGTAGATGAGCAGGACCAGGTCGAGCAGCAACAGCAGCGTGGCGAGGTTCAGCAACGCGGCGCGCATGCCCTTGAGCAATGACGGCATGGGAGGTACTCCGGAAAGTCGGACAGGCGCGCCCGGCCGACGGCAGCGGCCGTCGGGGGGCAACGCGCGAAGGTCAGGGGGCGGTGGCGAGACCGGCGTCGCGGAAGGCCATCTCGGTCCAGCGCGGCTCGATGTCCTGGGTCTTCAGCCAGGCCAGGTAGGACGGCTGGCCTTTCTCGCGGAAGGCGGCGAGGTCATCGGCGGACGGCTGGATGATCTGCATGCCCTTTTCCTTGAGGAACGCCAGGTCGCGCTCCTGCTGGGCGGCGACCGCCTCGCGGTTCAGCCGGGTGGCTTCGGCGGCGGCGTCGAGCAGGGCCTGGCGCTCCTTTGCCGGGAGGCTGGCGAGCAGATCGCCGTTGGCCACCAGGAACTGGTCGGAGTACTGGATGTTGGCCAGGGTCAGGTACTTCTGCACCTGGTAGAGGCTGCCGAGGATGATGTAGGAGGTCGGGTTCATCTGGCCGTCGGCGACGCCGGTGCGCAGGCCCATGTACAACTCGGTCCAGGGGATCGGCGTGCCGGAGGCGCCGAAGGCTTCGTAGAGCGCCACCTGGCTGGGATCCATGGCGCGGAAGCGCAGGCCCTGGAAGTCCGCCGGGCCGTGGATCGGCTTCTTGCCGTTGGTGAAGTTGAGGAAGCCGCCTTCCTCGACCACCGCCAGCAGCTCGGTGCCGGTGCGCTCGCGGAAGGCCTCGCGGGCGGCCTGCCAGTAGCTGCCGCTGTCGAAGAAGGCGTGGGCCGCGGCGGCGTCCTTGAACATGAAGGGCGTGGCGCTGACGTAGATCTCCGGGAACAGCGGGGCGATCCCGGCGAAGGAGGCGATGTTCAGGCCGGGGCCGGTCATCACCTGTTCCATGCGCTGCTCCTCTTCGCCGAGCATGCTGTTGGGGTAGAGCTTGAACTGCAGCTCGCCGCCGCTCTTTTCCTCGGCCAGGCGCTTGAGGTTGCTGGCGAACAGGTGCACCAGGTTCTTCTCGCTGTCGGCGGCGCCGTTATAGCTCAGGTTGAGGGTGGTGGCGGCCTGGGCGAGGCTGCCACCCAGGCCCAGGGCGGCGGCCAGCAGTCCGGCGGCGAAGCGGCGGGCGAGGCCGCGGCGCGGATTCGTGTGCATGTTGTTTTCCTTATGGCAGTCCGAACGGTCGAGGGATCGGCGGCACTTCTTGTCGGGGCGCGGGGCCGGGTGCTCGCACGAAAGCGAAGCAACGCTAGCCGTTGTCTCGTTGACTATTCAAGTCCGGACGTGATGCGAAAAAGGCAACGCCTCAGCGCTGCGAGAGCCCGGGCGCGTCGCCACTGAAGAAGCGCATGCCGCGGCGCAGGTGTTCCAGGCAGGCGATCGCCGCCACGGTCAGCTCGCGGCCCTTGTGGCTGACGATCCGCGCGCGGGCGTCGCGCAGCGCCGGGTGGGCCAGCGGCAGGCAACGGATATGCCCGGCCTCGATCTCGTGGCTGACCGTCAACTCCGGCATGAAGGCCACGCCGATGCCGGACTTGACGAAATTGGTCAGCACCGCCACCGAGTTGGTGCGCAGCTTCGGCCTTAGCTCGATGCGCTCCAGTTGGGCGGCGATCACCGCCAGTTGACCCATGCCGGTGCTGTTGTGGATCAACGCCAGCGACTCGTTGCGCAGCGCGCGCATCGGCACCGCGCCGCGGTGTCCGGCGAGGGCATGGTTGGCGGGGATGATCAGGTCGAGGGGCTGGCGGGTGTCGACGTGCACGTCCAGTTCGCCGTCCTCGACCGGGGCGTAGACCAGGGCCAGGTCGACGGCGTCTTCCTTGACCAGTGCCACGCCTTCGTTGGCCCCGGCCATGCGGACCTCCAGCTCGATGCCGGGGTAGCGCAGGATGAAACTCTGCAATGGCTGGGAGATCAGGTCGGCGATGAAGCCCTCTCCGACCGCCAGGCGCACCTTGCCCTGGCGCAGCCCCTGCAGGGCCGACAGACGCGACAGCACGCCCTCTTCGTTGGCCCGTTGCTGGCGGTAGTGCGCCACCAGCAGCTCGCCGGCCTCGGTAGGCGCCACGCCTTGCGGGGTGCGTTGCAGGAGGCGCACGCCGAGATGTTCCTCCAGGCTGGCGAGCTGCCGGCTGATGGCCGAGGGGTCGATGTTCAGGTGCTGGGCGGCGCGGCGAAGAGAACCGTGGTGGATCACCTCGTTGAGGTAGGCCAGGGCGCGCTGGCTGAGGCGGATCATCGCGGCTCAGTCCAGCAGCGACAGGGTCACCGGCGTCCGGTGGTTGTCCTCGACCCGCACCTCCAGTTCGCCTTCCGCCAGGCGCGCCTTCAGGCGCTGTCCCGGCTGGGTCTGGCCGGCATCGCGGATCGCCCGGCCACGCTCGTCGAGGAGGATGCTGTAGCCGCGGCCCAGGGTCGCCAGCGGGCTGACCACGTTGAGCGTCTGCGCCAGTCCTTCGAGGCGCTGACGACGATCCTTCAGTACCTCGCGGGCGGCGCGCGGCAGGCGCGCGGCGAGGCTGTCGAGCTTCTGCCGGAGCAGCGCCAGGGTGCGGCCCGGATGCTGTGCGGCGAGACGCGTCTCCAGGCGGACCAGGCGTTCGTGGCGGACCGCCAGCTGGCGCTCGAAGGCACGGCGCAGGCGCATGTCCAGGTCGTCCAGGCGCTGCGCCTGCTGGCGCAGGCGTTCTCCGGGATGGCGCAGGCGGCGGGCGACGCCTTCCAGGCGCAGGCGTTCGCGCAGCAACTGGTCGCGCATGCGCAGCACCAGGCGCCGGCGCAGGCCGTCGAGACGCTGCTGCAGGTCGCCGGCGTTGGGCGCCAGCAGTTCGGCGGCGGCCGAAGGCGTCGGGGCGCGCACGTCGGCGACGAAGTCGCTGATCGATACGTCGGTCTCGTGGCCGACCGCGCTGACGATCGGCGTGGCGCAGGCCGCCACGGCGCGCGCCACCGCTTCTTCGTTGAAGCACCAGAGGTCTTCCAGGGAACCGCCGCCACGGGCCAGGATCAGCGCGTCGAAGCCTTGCCGGTCGGCCAGTTGCAGCGCGCGGACGATCTGCGCGACGGCCTCGCGGCCCTGCACTGCGGTGGGCACCAGGGTCAGCTCGACCTGCGGTGCGCGGCGGCGAAACACGCTGATGATGTCGCGGATCACCGCCCCGCTGGGCGAACTGACGATACCGATGCGGCGCGGATGGGCGGGCAGCGGACGCTTGCGTTCGCTGGCGAACAGGCCTTCGCCGGCGAGTTTTTCCTTCAATGCCTCGAAGGCCAGGCGCAGGGCGCCGTCGCCGGCCGGCTCGACGGTATCGGCGATCAACTGGTAGTCGCCGCGTCCCTCGAACAGCGAGATCTTCCCGCGCACCTTTACCGCCAGCCCGTCGCGCAAGGCCTGGCGTACGCGCAGGGCGTTCTGCCGGAACAGCGCGCAGCGGATCTGCGCGTTGCTGTCCTTGAGGGTGAAGTAGACATGGCCGGAGGCCGGCCGGGCGAGGTTGGACAGCTCGCCCTCGACCCAGACCTGCGGGAACACGTCTTCCAGCAGCAGGCGGGCGCGCTGGTTCAGTTGGCTGACGGTCAGCACCTCGCGATCGAGGCCGAGCCGTTGGAAGGGATCGTTACGCATGGGCGGCATGATAAGGCGGCGCACCGGGATGTGCGATCAATCCTTGGCTTCGTTCGGCAGATTCTCCAGGAAATATTCGACGAAGCCTTCCACCAGGGGGCTATCGTCGCGTCGCCAGGCCAGCGCCACCTCGCTGTATGCCTCGGCCTCGGCCAGAGACATGAAGCGCACGGCGGGCGGTGCGATGGCGCGCATCGAGGCGGGCACCAGGGCGACGCCGAAGCCGGCCTCGATCAGTTGCAACTGGCTGGTCTTGCGCGACAGCGCGCGCGCCGGGCGTGGGTAGAAACCGGCGCCGAGGCAGAGTTCGGCGGCGCGATAGCTGAGGCCGCCGCGTTGCAGGTGGGGAATGGAGACGAAGGTTTCTCCGGCCAGGGCGGCCAGGGCCACGGGAGCTTCACGGCGGGCCAGCGGATGGTCGGCGGCGAGAGCCAGGAGCAACGGCTCGCGGTACAGGGCGCGCAAGTGCAGCCGGGGATGCTGGCGCAGCACCGGCAGGCGCAGCAGGCCAAGGTCCAGGCGTCCTTCGGCGAGATCGGCGAGTTGCTGCTCGGAGGATTGCTGGGTCAGTTCCAGGCGGACGCCGCTCTGCGCCGCGAGGTAGCCGCGCAGCGCCGCTTGCAGGCCGCCCACCAGCGGCACCGAGCTGGAGTGCCCCAGGCGCAGCAGGCCATGGCCGCCTTCACCG
>NZ_SCND01000421.1:0-4705 GCF_005503585.1 Pseudomonas sp. 2VD | reverse complement strand
GTAAAGGTTATGTCGATATTCTTTCCCACGAAGCTAAACAGCATATTTTGTATGGCGACAAACCTGGGAGTGGTGGCCATATGTGGCCGGGGCAGGCAGGGAAGACAGTTTTCCCTCAAAACTGGTCGGCAGATAAGATAGTTCACGAGGTTGGTGATATTGCGACGTCCCCTAGTACCAAATGGTATGCCCAAACAGGAACTGGTGGGGTTTATACAAGCAAGGGTGATCCCGCTAAATGGGTTGCTTATGAGGTTCGTGATGGAGTCCGTATGCGCGTTGTTTATCAGCCCGCTACAGGAAAGGTGATCACAGCCTTCCCCGACAACGCACCTATCCCACCTTATAAGCCCATTAAATAGGTCTTTTATGTACGCTGATCGTATTGTCAAATTTGGGGAGAGATTCCAGGGGCGGCTAGAGTCTACGCTGCTTCAGGGAGCACTAGACTATGTTGGATACAATGAGGAAAGTCTGGCTTTTGAAGTCCTGTGTGACCATATTTGTGAATATGATGTATCTATCACGGATGAGGAATATCGCGAGGCTGTACAATTAGCCCTGGATATGGGATTTGACTTAGAGGAAGGTCCATTCAAACACTTGAAGAGTTTGAAGTCGTAGTTTTTAAAGCATGCATCGTTTGCTTTTTCAAACACCGGCCTCGGACAGCATAAAGGGGACAGATTTATTTTCCCTACTCTAATTCTCTGAGCAGGGAGGCTCCAGTGCAGACGCCGTAAGGAGGCTTCGCGAGGCCTAGGCAGAGGCGAGTGGTTTTACTGAACTATCCGCTTCACGTGGTTCAGTGTGGTAAGATCGGCAGTGGTATACAGTGGGAATGAGAAATATAAACACTAGTCAAAATTAGAGTAGGAAAAATAAATCTGTCCCCTTTTCTGTCCCTTTTCTCAAGAAGGCTATCCCAATGGAATTCCGGTTGAGGTCATGAATTTTCCAGGTGCTAAGTAGTGAAAGAAATAGAGATATTGTCAGCTCTAGAAGGGCTTGGCTGGAGATGCGACAAAGATGAGGCTGGGGATCATTTTTGCCTAATGGACATTGGTGAAGTCCAGGTTCAGATTATTCCAACTATAGGGAGGCGCTCTGATCATTTTAGGGTTTCATTAATGCCATCTGTTTCTACGAAGAATTTTACGGCGGCAGTTGCATTCGTTTTGGGTGAGGCCAGTAATTATGTGCCGATTATTGTGAGTAATGACGTGCCGGAGAAAATAGTCGGTTTCTCACTGGATGATGTCGTTAGACTTTCTCAAAGTGCTATATCTTGGGCTTCTGCTCAAGATATAGAAAAAGGCTTGGCAGCTTATAGAGCTTTGCCAACAAATTCGAAGGGTGCTATGCCGTTGCGGCACTTGGCAGCTTTGGCGATAGCTGGAGACGTTAGCTGTCTTGCAAATTATCAATTCAGCTTCGAGCAGGGTGACAGATTAGGGTTTGTTCCGTATATCACCCAAGACATGATAGAGCGCGCTCTCTTGATTGCGCGAAATGTGCGTTGACGCTAATTACCCAAAGCGAATAAAGGGCGAATAAAGGGGGCAGATTTATTTTCCCTACTCTAATTCTCTGAGCAGAGAGGCTCCAGTGCAGACACCGTGAGGAGGCTCCGCGATGCCCTAGGTAAGGGCAATTGGTTTAGCGAGTTATTCGCTTTGAGTGGTTTGGCGTGGGCGGTTGCTGAAATTATAGTAGTAAAAATAAATCTGTCCCCTTTTTCCTCTTTTTTACTACTCTCCCTTTTCCTCTGTTAGCTCTCGCTGGAGCATGGATAGCCATTGATTTCCAGAGATAGTTTCATTTCGTAAGCTTTTTTAATTAAGCCGTTAGAAAAGCAGAAAGGAAATATGACGGTTTCCTCGATGTCATAGTAAATGGCAATTCTTAAAGCCAGAGCATCAAGCTCTTTTTCACTGCTCATAAAATTTAGATTTTCAAGGAAATCGTAAGTGTTCTTTTCAAACTCTGGCCAGCTTGAGAAGCTGAAGTCGTTTGAAGACACTGAAATATTTCCATTCTTTTGATTTTCTTTGTATGCATATTGTTTAGGTAGGCTTACATAAAATTTAGATGAACTGAAGTTTTGGCTAGAGTTTGCGGTTATTTCTAAAGTGCACTCAAATGACATTGTCTTCTTTCCTGTGGATTTTAGCACATGGGTATTTTGGGCTTTGGGCAGCCAAACATTGTAGGGTTAATTTCGCACGCTTCCTCAAAGCCAGGAGGGAGTATTAGAGGCGGTATTGAATCTAAAATTTCATTAATTGGGCTAGATCGCCCCTTGCTGTCAGGGCTTGGCTTACCATTATTTAGCCATTCTCGATGGTAGTCTTCGGCTATTTCTTTGGATACTTGTCCATTAGGTCCTTTCAGGTCGTTCATGTCTCCCTGTTTGTGGAACCATTTCCAGAAAGCTTTAGGCAAACCGAATAGTTTATCGCCTGGGTGGAGCCCAAGAGTATCCGCAAAAGAAAGAGGGTTTCCTCCTACATAGGCGAATGTGTTAAACCCTCCTGCCAACCCAATCGGATCACTCTCCACATACCGCCCAGTCTCCGGATCATAGTCGCGGAAGTAGTTGTAGTGCAGCCCGCTCTCCGCATCGTAGTACTGCCCGGGGAAGCGCAGGTTGACCTGGGTGCTGCCCTGGCTCAGCGCTTCGCCGCGGCCGAAGGCGTCGGACTGCCACTGCCAGGCGATCTGGCCGCTGGCATCGGTGGCCAGGCGCGGGGTGTCGAGGTGGTCGCCATGGAGGTAGAGCAGGGTCGGGTTGCCGACCTTGCCCTGGGCGTCGTAGTCGGCGTCGATGGTGGCCAGCGGCAGGCTGTCCAGCCACAGGTAGTACTGGGCTCGCAGTTTCCGGCCGCTGCCGTCGTGTTCGGCTTCGCCGAGCAACTGGCCGTCGGGACCGTAGAGGTAGGTGGTGACGCTCTCGGGGGTGAGCTTGACGATGCGTTGGCCGAGGGCGTTGTAGCGGTATTCGGCGACCTGCTGGCCGTCGAGGCTGACGCTTTGCAGGCGGCCCTGGGCGTCGTAGGCCAGTTTGCGCGCGGCGCGGTCCTGGGTGAGGTTGCCGGCGGCGTCGCTGGTCACCGCTTGCGCGCCGATGGCGGTCAATCGGTTGCTGTCGGGCGCGTACTGGTAGTCCTGGCTGCTGGCGGTGCCGCCTGAGGCGGGGTTGTCGCTGCGTTGGGTGCGGTTGCCGACCGCGTCGTAGGCGTAGCTGCGCCCGCCCTGGACGCCGCGTTCCTCGGTCAGGCGGTCCAGCGGGTCGTACTGGTAGTCCAGGGTGCCCCAGAGGCTATGGCGGTGCTGCTGGATATTGCCATTGGCATCGTGCTGGTAGTCGCTCTGCCAGGGGCCGACCTTCTGCCGCAGTAGTTGGTAGTCCTGGTCGTACTCGCGGCTGAGAGTGATGCCGTTGCCCCAGGTCAGGCGCTGCAGCGGGCCGAAGGGCAGGTAGGCGATCTGCCCGACCAGGGGGCTCGGCGCCTTGTCGCCTACTGCCAGGGTCACGCTGGCGACCTGGCCGCCGGCGTTGCGCGGGTAGCCGATGGCGAGGCCGGAGGGGTAGCCGATCTCCAGCAGTTGGTTGGCCGCGTCGTAGCGGTAGGTCACGCGGTCGAGCAGGGTCTGCTGGTCGAGGCGGATGCTGCGTACCTGCTCGACCAGGTTGCCGCGCTCGTCGTAGCGGTACACCAGGCTGTCGCGGGCACCTTCGATGGCGCCCAGGCGGCCGATGCCTTTATTGCCGTCGGCGGTGAGGTCGTAGCGGTACTGTACGTCGAGGCTCGGGTCGCTCGGCGAGTGGCGCTCGATCAGGCGATTGAGGGCGTCGTAGCGATACTCGGTGACCGCACCGCGAGCGTCGGTGCGGCGGATGACGTTGCCGGCGGCGTCGTGCTCGAAGGTGGTGGTGCCGCTGTCCGGGCTGACCAGTCGGGTCAGGTTGCCGAGGCCGTCGTATTCGTAGCGGGTGGTGACGCCGCGCGGGTCCTTGACCTCGGTGAGGTTGTCCTGGGCGTCGTAGGCGAGTTGGGTCTTGCCGCCGAGGGGATCGCTCTGGCCGACCAGCCGGTCGAGGGCGTCGAAGGCCTGGCTGTGGGCGAACTGGCGCGGGTTGGTTTCGCCGACCGGATTGTCGTTGAGGTCGTAGGCGAAGCTGCGTGTCTGGCCGCCGGCGCCGACCGCGCGGAGCAGCCGGCCAAGCTCGTCGTAGGCCCATTGCTGCTGGCGCACCAGGCTGCCGCTGGCGTCCTTGATGCGCTGGGCGGTGCGATTGCCCTTGGTGTCGACGTCGTATTCGAGGCGTTCGCCGAGGTTGTTGCCGATCGCCACCAGCCGCCGTGCGTCGTCGTATTCGTAGCTCAGCCAACTGCCGTCGCCGCGGGTGACGCGGGTGATCTGGCCGACCGCGTCATAGTCGAAGCGGGTGGTGCTGCCAGCGGTGCTGACGGAGGCCAGCCAGCCGTCGACGCCGGTGTAGGCGAGGCTGCTGGTGACGCCGTTGGCATCGGTGATGCTGCCGGGCTTGCCGCGCTCGTCATAGTCGCCGAGGCGGGTGACCTGGCCGAGGGCGTTGGTCACTTGGGTCAGGTTGCCGCGACTGTCGTAGGCATAGAGGGTGACGTCCTGCACATCGGTGCGCGGACCGTCGGCGCGCTCGATCAGGCCGAGGGCGTTG
>NZ_SCND01000420.1:0-4786 GCF_005503585.1 Pseudomonas sp. 2VD | reverse complement strand
TCCTCGGCCACCGCGGTCTGTTCCTCGGCGGCGCTGGCGATCTGCGCGTTCATCGCGTTGATGGTGGCAATCAACTGGGCGATGGCGTCCAGCGAATCGCCGGCCTGGTTGGACTGGTTGCTGGTGCCCTCGCCGGCCTCGCCGGAACGGCGCATGGCGTCGACCGCGGCGTTGGTGCCCTGCTGCAGGCGATCGATCATGCCCTGGATTTCCTGGGTGCTCTGCTGGGTGCGGCTGGCCAGCGCCCGCACTTCGTCGGCGACCACCGCGAAGCCACGTCCGGCCTCGCCGGCACGGGCCGCCTCGATGGCCGCGTTGAGCGCCAGCAGGTTAGTCTGTTCGGCAATGGAGCGGATCACCCCGAGCACGCTGACGATCGACTGCACGTCCTGTTGCAGGCTGTCCAGCGAGGAACCGCTGTCGCGGATCTCGTCCACCAGCGCGTGGATGCGCTCGATGCTGCCGTCCACCACGCGCTTGGCCGCCTGGCCTTCGTGGTCGGTCTGCTGCGCGGCCTCGGCGGCGCGCTGGGCGCTCTGCGCCACTTCATGGGCGGCGGCGGACATCTCGTTGATCGCGGTGGCGACCTGATCGGTCTCGTGGCGCTGGCGCTCCATGGCCTGCTCGGAACGCTCGGCCTGGGCCGACATCTGCTCCACCAGTTGCTTGAGGTCGCCGGTCATCCCGGCGATCTGCCGCACCAGACCGTGGATCTTCTCGACGAAGCGGTTGAAGGAACCGGCCAGCTCGCCCAGCTCGTCGTGGCTGGTCACCGGCAGGCGACGGGTCAGGTCGCCTTCGCCGGCGGCGATGTCATCGAGGTTCTGGCGGATCTGGTGCAACGGCCGCAGCATCGCGTTGGCCACCGCCAGGCCGATCACCAGCAGGACCACCAGGAGGACCCCGGCGATCGCCACGATGCTGGCGATCAGGGTGCCGATACGCTCGTCGATGGCTTGCTTGATCTCCACCAGTTGGGCCTCGACGCCGTCGAGGTTGATCGCCGAGCCGATCACCATGTCCCACTTCGGCAGGTACAGGGTGTACGACAGCTTCGGCACCATGACGCTTTCGTTACCCGGCAGCGGCGAGGTATAGGTCACGTAGTGGCTGCCGTTCTTGCCTGCCTCCACCAGTTCGCGATTGAGGTAGACGCCGCTGGGATCGCGGCGGTCGCGGAAGCTCTTGCCGACGTCCACCGGGCTGTCGCCACGGAACAGGCGCACCACCTGGGAGTCGTAGCCGAAGATATAGCCGTCCTTGCCGTACTTGACCTTCGACAGGCGCGCAATGGCCTCGGCGCGGGCGTTCAGGTCGCCGTTGGCCGAGCGGTCGTACTCGGCCTGGATACTGCCCATGGCGATCTGCACATAGTGCTCGAGTTCGGCACGACGGTCGCCGAGCAGGCGCTCGCGGGTATCCTTGACTTCGGTATCAGCCTGTTTTTTCAGGATCAGCACCGCTCCGCCGCTGAGCACCAGGGCGAAGAGCAGCACCGGCACCATGGCCAGCAGGAGGACTTTGGATTTCAGGGTCAGACGCATCATCAACTCCTAGCATGACGCCCAATAAAAAACGGGATTCCCGTTTCATCGGCAATCCCGTCGGAAGCTTAAGCGGCCGGCCCGACATTCCGTCAGGCGACCGCCCGAAATGGGACTCAGAGCAACATCGCGGCGGCCCAGCCGAACACCAGCAACGGCAGGTTGTAGTGGAGGAAGGTCGGCACCACGGTGTCCCAGATGTGATTGTGCTGGCCGTCGACGTTGAGCCCGGAGGTCGGCCCGAGGGTCGAGTCCGACGCCGGAGAACCTGCATCCCCCAGCGCGCCGGCGGTGCCGACGATGCTGACGATGGCCAGCGGGCTGAAGCCCAGTTGCACCGCCAGCGGGACGAAGATCGCGGCGATGATCGGCACGGTGGAGAACGACGAGCCGATGCCCATGGTGACCAGCAGGCCGACCAGCAGCATCAGCATGGCGCCGACCGCCTTGCTGTTGCCGATCCAGGCCACCGAGGCGTCGACCAGGCTCTGCACCTCGCCGGTGGCCTTCATCACCTCGGCGAAACCGGCCGCGGCGATCATGATGAAACCGATGGTGGCCATCATCTTCATGCCTTCGGTGAACAGGTCGTCGGTCTCCTTCCAGCGCACCACGCCGGACAGCGAGAAGACCACGAAACCGACCAGCGCGCCGATGATCATCGAGTCCAGCCACAGCTGCACGACGAACGCGGCGACGATGGAGACCCCGGCCACCGCCAGGCTTTTCGGGCTATAGCTGACATCGACGCGTTCGGCCTGCTCGATCCGCTGCAAGTCGTAGACGCGCTTGCGGCGGTAGCTGAACAGCACCGCGATGAGCAACCCGGCGAGCATGCCCAGGGCCGGGATGAACATGGCGTGGGTGACGTTGATCCCGCTGACGTCGACGCCGTTGCGCGCCACGTTGGCCAGCAGGATTTCATTGAGGAAGATGTTGCCGAAGCCCACCGGCAGGAACATGTACGGGGTGATGAGGCCGAAGGTGATGACGCAGGCGATCAATCGCCGGTCGATCTGCAGCTTGCTCAGCACATAGAGCAGCGGCGGCACCAGCAGCGGGATGAAGGCGATGTGGATCGGCAGGATATTCTGCGAGGATACCGCCACGCAGAGCAGCAGGCCGACCAGAATCCACTTGAACGCACCGGCGCCCTTGCCCTGCTCGTCGTGCCGGCCGAGCAGCGCCAGAACCTTGTCGGCCAGCGCATGGGCCACGCCGGAGCGAGCGATGGCCACGGCGAAGGCGCCGAGCATGGCGTACGACAGGGCCACCGTGGCGCCGCCGCCGAGGCCGCCGTTGAAGGCCTTGAGAGTCCCCTCCAGGCCTAGGCCACCGAACAGTCCGCCGACCACCGCGCCGATGATCAGCGCCAGCACGACATGCACACGGCAAAGGCTGAGGACGAGCATCAGTGCGACCGCCAGCACCACTGCGTTCATCGTTGAACTCCTTGCAAATGAAACGAACCCGGCCGCCTGCGACCGAAAAAAGGGGCGTACTCTGCTACAGCCATCCCCGCCTGTCAAAGCCGCGCATGGGCGAATGTCGCCTGGCTATAAACCGTTGTGCACGGTTCTTGCGTGCGATTCGCCGCACGACGGCAATCCGGCGCCAGCGAACGAACCGTCGTCAAGAATGGGCGAGCCCTGCCGATAAGCCTTGGGCCCCCGCAGTTTCTTCGTACAAGGACCCCTCCCATGTTCCTTCGCCGCCTGTCCATCCAATGGAAGATCACCCTGCTGGCAGGCCTCTGCCTGCTCGGCGTGGTCGCCTTGCTGGTCGGCCTTTCGGTCTACCGCATGCAGCACAGCAGCGTACTGGTGAAAAGCGCCAGTACGCAGATGCTCGACGAATCGGCGCGCCTGCGCCTGGAAGCCCGCGGGGAATTGCAGGCGTTGCGCATCCAGCGCTATTTCATGGATGCCTTCCAGTACGGCAAGGGTTTCTCCCGGCAGATCCTGTTCCTCCGCGACCAGGCGCAGAAGCGCTTCCTCGACGCCTACGACCTGCGCGAGGACCTGACCCGCCAGGTGCGCACCGCGCTCGCCGCCAATCCCGAGGTGCTCGGCCTGTACGTGGTCTTCGAACCCAACGCACTGGACGGCAAGGACGAACTGTTCGTCGACCAACCCGCCCTGGGCAGCAACGACAAGGGACGCTTCTCCCTGTACTGGGCGCAGGCCACGCCGGGACAGCTGGAGTCCGAGTCGATGGTCGAGTCCGAACTCGCCGACACCAGCAGCGGGCCCAGCGGCGCGGCCTACAACGCCTGGTACACCTGCCCGAAGGAAAGCGCTCAACCCTGCGTGCTCGATCCCTACTTCGACAAGGTCGGCGAGCGCCAACTATTGATGACCAGCATCGCCTTCCCCCTCGAACTGGATGGCAAGGTGATCGGCGTGATGGGCCTGGACATCAACCTGAGCAATCTGCAGGCGCTCAGCGAACAGGGCAACCGCGAACTCTACGACGGCGTCGGCCAGGTCGGCATCCTCAGCCCGGCCGGGCTGTTCGCCGGCAACAGCCGCGACGCCGGCCTGCTCGGCAAGAACCTGGCCAAGGCGGATCCGCAGCACGCCGGCGAACTCCTGCAACTGCTGGCCGCCGGCAAGAGCCAATTGTTCAACGAGAACGACGACCTCAAGGTGCTGCAACCGTTGCAGCCGATTCCCGGCGCCAAGCCCTGGGGCGTGCTCCTCGAAGTGCCGAAGAGCGCCCTGCTCGGCCCGGCCCTGGCGCTGGAGCGGCAACTGGACGACATGCGTCGCGAAGGCACCTGGGTCGAACTGGGCCTCGGCCTCGGCGCCGCGGTGCTCGGCCTGCTGGTGCTGTGGCTGACCGCCCGCGGCGTGACCCGGCCGATCCTCGGCGTCGCCCACATGCTGCGCGACATCGCCAGCGGCGAAGGCGACCTGACCCAGCGTCTGCCGCACACCGGGCGCGACGAGCTGGGCGAACTGGCCGGATGGTTCAACCGTTTCCTCGACAAGCTGCAGCCGATCATCCGCGACGTGAAGGTCTCGGTGCGCGATGCGCGCAGCACCGCCGACCAGTCGGCGGCGATTTCCAGCCAGACCAGCGCCGGCATGCAGCAGCAGTTCCGCGAGATCGATCAGGTCGCCACCGCATCCCACGAGATGACCGCCACTGCCCAGGACGTCGCCCGTAGCGCCGCCCAGGCCGCCGACGCCGCGCGCGGTGCCGACCAGGCGACCCGCGACGGTCTGGCGCTGATCGAC
>NZ_SCND01000041.1:0-26593 GCF_005503585.1 Pseudomonas sp. 2VD | reverse complement strand
CCCCTCTCCAGCTCGGCGCGCTCGGGGCGCATCGGCAGGGTCAGGACCAATGCCTGCAGGTTGCCAACGAACTCCACCTGTTCCTGGTATTCGCTGGGGTCGACGATCTTGCCCAGCAGTGCGCGATCTGCCATGGCGATGCGGGCAAGGGCGACGGCCCCGCCGGCATCGGCCTGGAACCGCCGCCGGCGAACCTCACCGATCGCCAGCGCCTCGACCACCTGAGCCTCTACGACCTGCGTAACGTCATTGGCCTGGGCGTGGCCGGCACCGACATGCCGGCGTTCGCCGACCAGCTCGACGAACGCCAGCGCTGGGACCTGGCCAGCTATGTGGCCGGCCTGAGCGCCGGCAGTGCGCAGCCGGACAAGGCCCATGCCTACCCGCTGGCGACCCTGGCCACGCAGACTCCGGCCGAAGTCGCCGAGCACGATGGCGAGGCCGCTGCGGAGAGCTTCCGCGCCTTGCGTGCGCATCCGCCGCTGGAGCAGCGCGGTCCTGGGCAATTGATCGACTATACCGCCGCCACCCTGGACAAGAGCTTCGCGGTCTATCGCGAAGGCGACCGCGACCAGGCCTACGACCTGTCGGTGGCGGCCTACCTGGAAGGCTTCGAGCTGGTGGAAAGCTCGCTGGACAACGTCGACGCCGATTTGCGCCGCTCCACCGAGAAGCAGCTGATGGCCTACCGCCAGGCGTTGCGCGATGGCCTCCCGGAAACCCAGGTGGCGCAACAGCTGGAGCTGGCCAAGGGCAAGCTGGCAGAGGCCGCCAAGCAGCTTGGCGGCGACTCGCTGAGTTTCTCCATCAGTTTCGTTTCCGCCCTGTTGATCCTGTTGCGCGAAGGGGTAGAGGCAATCCTGGTGCTTGCCGCCATCCTCGCCTTCCTGCGCAATACCGGGCAGGAAAGCGCCGTGCGTGGCGTGCACGTCGGCTGGGGGCTGGCCTTCGTCGCCGGCTTCGCCACCTGGGCGTTGGCCGCCTATGTGATCGATATCGGCGGTGCCCAGCGCGAGCTGATGGAGGGCTTCACCTCGCTGTTCGCCTGCGTGATGGTGCTCTGGCTCGGCGTCTGGATGCACGACCGCCGCCACGCGGCAGCCTGGCAGGACTACATCCGCAGCAGCCTGGTGGGCGGTGGTGGACGCTTCGGCTTCGCAGTGCTGGCGTTCTTCTCGGTCTACCGCGAGTTGTTCGAGGTCATCCTGTTCTACGAAACCCTCTGGTTGCAGGCCGGACCGGCCGGGCATAATGCCGTGATCGGCGGTGCGGCGACCGCCGTGGTCCTGCTGATCGGCCTAGCCTGGGTGATCCTGCGTGGCTCGGCGAAACTGCCGCTGGGGTTGTTCTTCAGCATCAACGCGGCGTTGCTCTGTGCGCTCTCGGCGGTGTTCGCCGGACATGGCGTCATCGCCTTGCAGGAAGCCGGGGTGATCGGCACCCGTCCGGTGCCGTTCTTCGACTTCGACTGGCTGGGGATCAAGGCTGACGCCTATTCGCTGTCGGCCCAGGCCATGGCGCTGGTGGCCATCGCGCTGCTCTACGGACGTAGCCGGATCGTCGAGCGCCGGCGTGCGGCGGCCAACGCGGCCGACTGAGCGGGTTCGCGCAACCACGACGGCCAGTGCGATACTGGCCGTCGTCATTTCTACGGAAGTCCGTTCATGCGTATCTGGATCGATGCCGACGCCTGCCCCAAGGCGGCCAAGGAACTGGTCTGCAAGTTCGCCCTCAAGCGCAAGCTGGAAGTCTGGATGGTCGCCGGCCAGCCGCAGGTCAAGCCGCCGTTCGCCTGCGTGCGTCTGGTGGTGGTGGAAAGCGGGATGGATGCGGCTGACGATTACCTGGTGGAGCAGGCCGAGCCGGGCGACCTGGCGATCTGCAGCGACGTACCGCTGGCCGATCGGCTGATCAAGAAACAGGTTGCCGCCCTCGATCCTCGCGGCCGCGAGTTCGACGCGCGGAACATGGGCGATAAGCTGGCCATGCGCAACCTGATGGCCGACCTGCGTGACCAGGGGCAGATGGGCGGCGGCCAGGCGCCCTACGCTGAGCGTGACCGCCAGGCGTTCGCCAACGCTCTGGACCGCCTGCTCACCCGCCTGCAGCGGGAAGCCGATCTACGCGCGAGTCAGCCGCACAGATAGGTACCGGTACCGACGGCGACCAGCGTGCCGTCGTCGCTATGCAGTTCCGAGCGCACCACTGCGACCTTGTTGCCCGAGCGAAGCGGCACCGCATGGGCGGTGAACGTCCGGCCGCGTCCCGGGCGCAGGTAGTCGACGCGCAAGTCGATGGTGCCGAGCTTCGACAGCCGCGCCATGCGCTCGTGGCCTGGCAGTTCGCGATGCCGTTCGAGGGCGCCGATCAGGGCCATCGCACCGCCGGTGACGTCGAGCAGGCTGGAGATCACCCCGCCGTGGAGAATGCCCTGGACGAAGTTGCCGATCAGTTCGTCCTTCATCGGCAGGTCGAGGACTACCCGCTCGCGGCCGAGGCTCGCCACGCGGATCCCGAGCATGCGGTTGAAGGGGATGCGCTGGAAGAAATCCGCCACCAGTTGGTGGACGTCGTCAGGCAGGGCGGGGGAGGGCGTTTCGCTCATCGCGGCGTCTCGATTCGATGGTTTCGAGACGCACGCTGGCGTAGCGGCACGGATTTGAAAAGGGCGGCGGCGCGACCGCCCTCGTGCTTGGCCGATCAGGCCTTGTCCTGGTCCACCAGTTCGAGCACCCGGTCGACCAGCTTGTTGATCCCGGAAGCGGCTTCGGCGATCGACTGGGCGAGCATGTAGGCCGGGGTGGTCACCAGCTTGCGCGCGCTGTCTTCGACGATCTCGTCCACCGGCGCGTCGATGTGCTCGGCACCCATCTGCTTCAGCGAGTCGGCGGTGTCGGCGTCGTTGCCGATGGTGCATTGGACGCCGGCGCCGTAGATCTTCGCCGCCATCGCCGGAGCGATGCAGATCAGCCCGACTGGCTTGCCGGCTTCGGCGAAAGCCTTGGCCAGCGCCAGCACGTCCGGCTGCACCTGGCATTGTGCGCCGTTGATGGCAAAGTCGCTGAGGTTCTTCGCAGCGCCGAAGCCACCGGGCACGATCAGCGCGTCGTAGTCCTCGGCGCGGGCTTCGCGCAGGTCCTTGACTTCGCCGCGGGCGATACGCGCGGACTCGACCAGGACATTGCGGCTTTCCGGCATTTCCTCGCCGGTCAGGTGGTTGACCACATGGTGCTGGGCGATGTTCGGCGCGAAGCATTGTGCCTCGGCGCCGCGCTGGCTGAGGCGGAGCAGGGTGATCACGCTTTCGTGGATTTCCGCGCCATCGTAGACGCCACAACCGGAGAGGATGACGGCAACTTTCTTGTGCATGAGGCTTACTCCTTGGGAACGCAGGATCCGGACCGGACGGGCCTGGCCGGGGTCGGTATCGCGCAAGCATAGCGAGCCGCCGGCCCCGGCGGCCAGCCGGAGCGGAGGGTACAAGGAGTTGGAGTGTGCGAAGGGGCCGGCTGTTCAGTCGCGCCGGCGCGGGTTCACTCGGATTTGTCGGCGTTGCCGCCCGCGCCGTTGCCGCGCGGTGTCTTGAAACGCCGCCATAGCCAGAGCAGCAGGCCCAGCACGATCAGGCCGCCGAGGACCATGAGTTCGTATTTCTTGATGTTGCCGAGCATGCCTTCCAGTACGCTGCCGAAATAGTAGGCGGCGGAGCCCAGCGCGGCGGCCCAGACGATGGCGCCGATGCCGTTGAGAAGAAGATAGCGGGCCGGTGGATAGCCGGACAGGCCGATGGCCACCGGCATCACCGTACGCAGGCCGTAGACGAAGCGGAAACTCAGCACCCACAGGTCAGGATGGCGGCGCACATGGTCCAGCGCCTTGTCGCCGAGCTTCTGCCAGCGCGGCTTGCGCGCCAGCAACCGGCGGCCGTGGCGGCGTCCGAGGAAGTACCAGAGTTGGTCACCGGCGTAGCTGCCGAGGAAGGCGGTGAGAATCACGGTATCCAGCTGCATGTAGCCGCGGAAGGCAAGGAACCCGGCCAGCACGAGAATGGTTTCGCCCTCGAAGAAAGTACCGAGAAAAAGGGCGAAATAGCCGAAGTCCTGCAGGAATTGTTGGAGCATCATCGGGGCAGCGAAGCGAAATGAACGCGCAGCCTAACTCGGTTGAGGGCGTGGGGAAAGCGCGATCGTCACGGCCCAGGTCATTGATTGTGCAATGAATGGCCTTTGCCGCTGGCTTTTTGCGATGATTGGCGGTGCGGCAGGATGCCGCGACCTTGAGTCACTGTCGTCGCTTGTTGCCAATCCGTCATAATCAGGGACTATAACTGTCACACTGTGCCCGTTATCTGGGCCCTGGAGTAAACCGTGAGCTTCACTCCCGCCAACCGCGCCTATCCCTACACCCGCCTGCGGCGCAATCGCCGCGATGACTTCTCCCGCCGCCTGGTCCGCGAGAATGTCCTCACCGTCGACGACCTGATCCTGCCGGTGTTCGTCCTCGATGGGGTCAACCAGCGTGAAAGCATTCCGTCGATGCCCGGCGTCGAGCGCCTGTCCATCGACCAGTTGCTGATCGAGGCGGAAGAGTGGGTGGCCCTGGGCATTCCGGCGCTGGCGCTGTTCCCGGTGACCCCGGTGGAGAAGAAGTCCCTGGACGCCGCCGAGGCATACAACCCGGAAGGCATCGCCCAGCGCGCCACCCGCGCCCTGCGCGAGCGCTTTCCGGAGCTGGGCATCATCACCGACGTGGCGCTCGACCCGTTCACCACCCATGGCCAGGACGGCATCCTGGATGACGATGGTTACGTCCTCAACGACGTCAGCATCGACGTGCTGGTACGGCAGGCGCTGTCCCACGCCGAGGCCGGCGCCCAGGTGGTAGCGCCCTCGGACATGATGGACGGTCGCATCGGTGCGATCCGCGAGGCCCTGGAGTCTGCCGGTCACACCAATGTGCGGATCATGGCCTACTCAGCCAAGTACGCCAGCGCCTACTACGGTCCGTTCCGCGATGCGGTCGGCTCGGCTTCGAACCTCGGCAAGGGCAACAAGGCCACCTACCAGATGGATCCGGCGAACAGCGACGAGGCACTTCACGAAGTGGCCGCCGACCTGGCCGAAGGCGCCGACATGGTGATGGTCAAGCCGGGCATGCCCTACCTCGACATCGTGCGTCGGGTGAAGGATGAATTCCGCGCTCCGACCTTTGTCTACCAGGTCAGCGGCGAGTATGCGATGCACATGGGCGCCATCCAGAACGGCTGGCTGGCCGAATCGGTGATCCTCGAATCCCTTACCGCCTTCAAACGTGCCGGCGCCGATGGCATTCTGACCTACTTCGCCAAGCAGGCCGCAGAACAATTAAGACGGGGGCGTTGACCCCCTCGGGAAGATGAATGAATACGCAGCAAGGACTTGATGAGATCGAACGTATCGCCGCCGACGAAACCGTAGTGGCGAACGTGGAAAGCGAAGCAGAAGTGAAGATGGCCGAAACGATCCCGGTGGAAACGCCACCTGCGGTGGTTCCCAGTGTGGATGACAGCAGCCTGTACATTCATCGCGAGCTCTCCCAGTTGCAGTTCAACATCCGCGTGCTGGAACAGGCGCTGGACGAGTCCTACCCGCTCCTGGAGCGGCTGAAGTTCCTCCTCATCTTCTCGAGCAACCTCGACGAGTTCTTCGAGATCCGCATCGCCGGCCTGAAGAAGCAGATCACCTTCGCCCGCGAGCAGGCCGGCGCCGACGGCCTGCTGCCGCACCAGGCCCTGGCGCGGATCAGCGAGCTGGTCCACGAGCAGGTATCGCGGCAGTACCGGATCCTCAACGAGACCCTGTTGCCGGAGCTGGCCAAGCACCAGATCCGCTTCATCCGCCGGCGTCACTGGACGCTGAAGATCAAGACCTGGGTGCGGCGCTTCTTCCGCGACGAGATCGCGCCGATCATCACCCCGATCGGCCTCGACCCGACCCACCCGTTCCCGCTGCTGGTGAACAAGAGCCTCAACTTCATCGTCGAGCTGGAGGGGATGGATGCCTTCGGCCGCGACTCCGGCCTGGCGATCATCCCGGCGCCGCGCCTGCTGCCACGGATCATCAAGCTGCCGGAAGACGTTGGCGGCGAGGGCGACAACTACGTGTTCCTGTCGTCGATGATCCACGCCCACGCCGACGACCTGTTCCCCGGCATGAAGGTGAAGGGCTGCTACCAGTTCCGCCTGACCCGCAACGCCGACCTGTCGGTGGACACCGAGGATGTCGAGGACCTGGCCCGCGCGCTGCGCGGCGAGCTGTTCTCGCGTCGCTACGGGGACGCGGTACGCCTGGAGGTGGTGGATACCTGCCCGCAGAACCTGACCAACTACCTGCTCAAGCAGTTCGGCCTGTCCGAAAGCGAGTTGTACAAGGTCAGCGGCCCGGTCAACCTGACCCGCCTGTTCAGCGTCACCGGCCTGGAAAGCCATCCGGAGCTGCAGTACCCGCCCTTCACCCCGGCGATCCCGCGTCTTTTGCAGAAGAAGGAAAACCTCTTCAACGTCCTCAGCAAGCTCGATGTGTTGCTGATGCACCCGTTCGAATCCTTCACCCCGGTGATCGACCTGCTGCGCCAGGCCGCCAAGGATCCGAACGTGCTGGCGATCAAGCAGACCCTGTACCGCAGCGGTGCCAACTCTGAGATCGTCGACGCCCTGGTCGAGGCGGCACGCAACGGCAAGGAGGTCACCGCGGTGATCGAGCTGCGCGCCCGCTTCGACGAAGAGTCCAACCTGCAACTGGCCAGCCGCCTGCAACAGGCCGGCGCGGTAGTGATCTACGGCGTGGTCGGCTTCAAGACCCACGCCAAGATGATGCTGATCCTCCGTCGCGAGGACGGCGAACTGCGCCGCTACGCGCACCTGGGCACCGGCAACTACCATGCCGGCAACGCTCGCCTGTACACCGACTACAGCCTGCTGACCGCCGACGTGGCGCTCTGCGAGGATCTGCACAAGCTGTTCAACCAACTGATCGGGATGGGCAAGACGCTGCGCATGAAGAAGCTGTTGCATGCGCCGTTCACCCTGAAGAAGAACCTGCTGGAAATGATCAACCGCGAGGCGGCCCAGGCGGCGCTCGGCCAGCCGGCGCACATCATGGCCAAGGTCAACTCGCTGACCGATCCGAAGGTCATCCGCGCCCTGTACAAGGCCAGCCAAGCCGGGGTCAGGATCGACCTGGTGGTGCGTGGCATGTGCTGCCTGCGGCCAGGCATCCCGGGGGTCTCGCACAATATCCACGTGCGCTCGATCATCGGACGCTTCCTCGAGCACAGCCGCATCTACTACTTCCTCAACGGCGGCGACGAGAAGCTCTATCTATCCAGCGCCGACTGGATGGAGCGCAACCTCGACATGCGCGTCGAGACCTGCTTCCCGGTGGAAGGCAAGAAGCTGGTGCAGCGGGTCAAGAAGGAACTGGAAACGTATCTGACCGACAACACCCAGGCCTGGGTGTTGCAGGCCGACGGTAGCTACCAGCGGCTCAGCCCCACCGGTAACCAGAACCCCCGCAATACCCAGGCGACCCTGCTGGAGAAGCTGGCCGCGCCGGTGCTTACCGCACGTTGAGGCTGTAGCCGACCCGCTTGAGCCATTCGGCTTCCTGGGCGAAGTCGGCCTGGGTCAGCGGGTTGGCTTCCAGCCAGCCCTCGGGGAAGGTCACCGAAAGGCTCTTGGGCTCTGCCTTCAGGCGCACCGAGGGCATTTCCTGGGTGCCGCGAATGTGGTGGAAGAGGATCGCGAAGCGCAGCACGATGCACAGGCGCACCAACTTGTCGCCTTCCGCGGCGAACTCCGCCAGCTTATCCGCCGGAATGTTGCGGCGGTGGCCGCGTACCAGTAGCGACAGCATCTGCTGGTCCTGGCGCGAGAAGCCAGCCAGGTCGGAGTGCTCGATCAGGTAGGCGCCGTGCTTGTGGTAGTGGTAATGGGCGATGTCCAGGCCGATCTCGTGGACCCGTGCGCCCCAGCTCAGCAGGTCGCGGTGCAGTTCGTCGTTCAGCTCCCAGGCGTCGCCGACTTCGGCAAGCACCTTGAGGGCCTTGGCCTCCACCCGCGAAGCCTGCTCCGGATCGACGTGGTAGCGCTGCATCAGCGAACTGATGGTGCGTTCGCGCACGTCCTCGTGCTGGTGACGGCCGACCAGGTCGTAGAGAACGCCTTCGCGCAGGGCGCCCTCGGAGTGAACCATCTGCTCCAGTTCCAGCGCGTCGAAGATCGCTTCGAGAATGGCCAGTCCGGCCGGGAAGATGGTCCGGCGGTCCGGCTTGATCCCCTCCAGATCGAGCTTCTCCACGTCGCCGAGCTTGAGCACCTTGCGCTTCAGCCAGGCCAGTCCGTCCGGGCTGATCTCGCCGTTGCCGTGGCCGCCGGCCTTGATCGCCAGCGCCACTGCGCGGATGGTGCCGGAGGCGCCGACCGCCTGTTGCCAGCCGAGGCGCCGCAGGCTGTTCTCGATGCCCATCAGTTCCAGGCGTGCGGCGGTGTACGCCTGGGCGTAGCGGGCCGGGGTGATCTTGCCGTCGCGGAAGTAGCGTTGGGTGTAGCTGACGCAACCCATCTGCAGGCTTTCCCGCAGCTCGGACTCGAAACCCTGGCCGATGATGAACTCGGTGCTGCCGCCGCCGATGTCGCTGACCAGCCGGCGACCGCCGCTGTCGGGCATGCTGTTGGCGACGCCGAGGTAGATCAGGCGGGCTTCCTCGCGGCCGGAGATGACTTCCACGGGATGGCCGAGAACCTCTTCCGCACGACGGATGAAATCGCTGCGGTTGCGCGCCTCGCGCAAGGCGTTGGTCGCGACCACGCGTACGGAACCCTGGGGCATGCCGCTGATGAACTGGGCGAAGCGGCGTAGGCAGTCGAGGCCACGCTGGGTGGCCTCCTCGCTGAGATTGCGCTCCTCGTCGAGGCCGGCGGCCAGTTGGACCTTCTCGCCCAGCCGTTCGAGGATGCGGACTTCGCCGTGGATATTGGCCTTGGCCAGACAGAGGTGGAAACTGTTGGAACCCAGGTCCAGGGCGGCAATCAGCGGGAATGCCTCGGCAGGTTTTTGCGGCATGCTTTGCAAGTCCATTGGAAAACTGCGCCATCCTGCCACGATAGGGCGAGGGTCGCCAATGCGGCAGCCGATCAATCGGGAATCAGCCGACCAACGATAGAGACTCTCAATCGGCTGCGCCTTCCGGCGAGGGTCAAGGCGGGATATGATGGTCGGCACTTTCGCGTTTCAATTCGCGTCCGACTACGGAGAGATTTCATGAGCGAACATATCGTCAACGTTACTGATGCCAGCTTCGAGCAGGACGTGCTGAAGGCCGACGGCCCTGTGCTGGTGGACTACTGGGCCGAGTGGTGCGGTCCGTGCAAGATGATCGCGCCGGTGCTGGACGAAGTCGCCAGGGACTATCAGGGCAAGCTGAAGGTCTGCAAGCTGAACATCGACGAGAACCAGGACACCCCGCCGAAGTACGGCGTGCGTGGCATCCCTACCCTGATGCTGTTCAAGGACGGCAATGTCGAGGCGACCAAGGTCGGCGCACTGTCCAAGTCGCAGCTGGCGGCCTTCCTCGACGCCAATATCTGAGCCGGGCCCAGGCCTCGCTGGAAAGCCCCGCGATTCGCGGGGCTTTTTTTTGCGTTTCTATAGACGCCACGCGGCCACGGTGTTAAATTCGGGTTCGCGACGTTTTTTCCGTCGCCTTCTGCATGCCGTCCCGGACGCACTTCCTACTCGAACTTTCTAGCGCTCCTGTCGCCCCCTTGCGACACGGCTTTCCCAAGCTCGACGCTTTCTCCAATTCCTCTTTCTGCGTACCTATCTCTTTCCTATGAATCTGACCGAACTCAAGCAAAAGCCGATTGCCGAACTGCTGGAAATGTCCGATGCCATGGGCCTGGAAAACATGGCCCGTTCGCGCAAGCAGGACATCATCTTCGCCCTGCTGAAGAAGCACGCGAAAAGTGGTGAAGAGATCTCCGGCGATGGCGTGCTGGAGATTCTTCAGGACGGCTTCGGCTTCCTGCGCTCCGCCGACTCTTCCTACCTGGCCGGCCCCGACGACATCTATGTCTCGCCGAGCCAGATCCGGCGCTTCAACCTGCGCACGGGCGACACCATCATCGGCAAGATCCGGCCGCCGAAAGAGGGCGAACGCTACTTCGCCCTGCTCAAGGTCGACTCGATCAACTTCGATCGTCCGGAGAATGCGAAGAACAAGATTCTCTTCGAGAACCTGACGCCGCTGTTCCCCAACGAGCGGATGAAGATGGAAGCCGGCAACGGCTCCACCGAAGACCTGACCGGCCGCGTCATCGACCTCTGCGCGCCGATCGGCAAGGGCCAGCGCGGCCTGATCGTGGCGCCGCCGAAGGCGGGCAAGACCATCATGCTGCAGAACATCGCCAGCAACATCACCCGCAACAACCCCGAATGCCACCTGATCGTCCTGCTGATCGACGAGCGCCCTGAGGAAGTGACCGAAATGCAGCGCACCGTGCGCGGCGAAGTGGTCGCCTCGACCTTTGACGAACCGCCGACCCGTCACGTACAGGTCGCCGAGATGGTGATCGAGAAGGCCAAGCGCCTGGTCGAGCACAAGAAGGACGTGGTCATCCTGCTCGACTCCATCACCCGTCTGGCGCGGGCCTACAACACCGTGATCCCCAGCTCCGGCAAGGTGCTCACCGGCGGTGTCGACGCCCATGCCCTGGAGAAGCCGAAGCGCTTCTTCGGCGCCGCGCGGAACATCGAAGAGGGCGGTTCTCTTACGATTCTCGCCACGGCGTTGGTGGAAACCGGCTCGAAGATGGACGAGGTGATCTACGAGGAATTCAAGGGTACCGGCAACATGGAACTCCCATTGGATCGCAAGATCGCCGAGAAGCGCGTGTTCCCGGCCATCAACATCAACCGTTCGGGTACCCGCCGCGAAGAGCTGCTGACCAGCGAGGACGAGCTCCAGCGCATGTGGATCCTGCGCAAGATCCTGCACCCGATGGACGAGATCTCCGCGATCGAATTCCTCATCGACAAGCTCAAGCAGACCAAGACCAACGATGAGTTCTTCGATTCGATGAAACGAAAGTAGTCTTCGAGAGTACCAAACAAAGGCGCTCCGGTTGACCGGGGCGCCTTTTGCATATCTGGAGGGACGTGGATGTCGAGCCTGGCCTATCGAAGGGACATCGATGGTTTGCGAGCGTTGGCCATTCTGCCGGTGGTGTTCTACCACCTTGGCTTGGGGGGCATCACCGGCGGCTATGTGGGCGTCGATGTTTTCCTGGTCATTTCCGGCTACCTGATCACTTCGATCATCCGGCGCGAGCAGCAGGCCGGACGTTTCAGCTTCGTCGACTTCTGGGCGCGCCGGGCACGCCGCATTCTCCCCGCGCTGTTCGTGATGATGGCGGCGAGCCTGGTGATCGGCTGGTTCCTCATGGCGCCGCGCGACTACGAAGAGTTAGGGCGTTCGGTTCGCTACCAGACGATGTTCGCCTCGAACATCCTGTTCTGGAAGCAGGATGGCTATTTCGACGCCGCGTCCGAATTCAAGCCGCTATTGCATACCTGGTCGTTGTCGGTGGAAGAGCAGTTCTACATTCTCTTCCCGCTACTGCTGGCCGCGGTCTCCGGGCGTCTGCTGCGCTGGCGGCTCGCCATCCTCCTCGCGGTCCTGGCGCTATCGCTGGCGGCCAGCGTCTGGGCGGTGAACCAGCGACCTGGCAGTGCATTCTTCCTCCTGCCGATGCGCGCCTGGGAACTCCTGGCGGGTGCCGCGCTGGCATTGCTGCCGGGCGCTAGCCGCGGTCATTCGCAGTGGTCCCTGCAACTGGCGGCCACCCTCGGGATAGCGGCGATTCTCCTGCCGGTGTTCTTCTACGACAGCGACACTCCTTTCCCCGGCCTCGCGGCGCTGCCGGCGGTGCTTGGCACCGCCCTGCTGATCTGGGCCAACGGCGCCGGCGACACCTGGGTTCGCCGCCTGCTGGGCTGGCAACCGCTGGTCTGGTTCGGTCTGATCTCCTATTCGCTGTACCTCTGGCACTGGCCGCTGTACGTCTTCGTCCAGTACCACGCACTGGAAACCCTGGGCCTGCCGGCACGCCTGGGGTTGCTGGCGGCGAGCATCGGCCTGGCGGCACTGTCGCTGTACTACGTCGAGGCACCGTTCCGCGAGCGCAAGCTGTTCGCCGGGCGCCGGCAGATGCTTGGCGCGGCGCTGTGCAGCTTGCTGCTGCTGGGAGTCGTCGGCCAGTTGGTGCGGCATTACGACGGCGTGCCGTCGCGTCTTTCCGAGGAAGCCTTGCGTTATGCCAAGGCGTCCAAATGGCGCGATGGGCAGACCGACTGCATGTTCGACAAGAAGGCGCTCAGTCAGGAAAGCATCTGCCGCTTCCCGGCGGAACTGGCTGCCGAACGACCGCTGCTGGTCAGTTGGGGCGACAGCCATTCCGCGGCGTTGAGCCCGCTGCTGCGCGAACTGGCTGCCAGTCGCCGACTGCCGATCTGGCAGGCTTCGCTGGCGGGCTGTCCGCCGTTGCTGGGGATGTTGGAAAAGGACAATTGCCTGCGTTTCAATCAGCAGATGCTCGAGTTCGTCGAACAGCAGCGGCCGGGCGGGGTGATCCTCGCCGGGCGCTGGGACATGTATGTCTACGGCGACTCGCAGGACGGCACCCGCAACATTCTCCGCGAGCCGGACGACACGCCGGACAGCTCGATCGCCGAGGCGCTGCTGCGGCAACGCCTGAGCGGGATGATCGAAAGGCTGAACGCGGCCGACGTACATGTCTGGCTGGTCAAGGACGTACCGCTGCTGCCATTCAAGGCACCGGCGCGGCTGGTGCGGCTGAGTCTGAGCGGGGAGGATGTCGGGCGCGCACGTTTTCCCTTCGCTGAGCACACTGCGCGCGTCGCCTACGTGAATGCGCTGTTCGATGCGCTGGCCGAAGGCAACCCGCGGGTGAGCGTGATCGACCCCTCCAGCGTGCTCTGCGATGGCCTGGATTGTTTCGCCGAACGTGATGGCTGGTCGCTGTACATGGATAACAACCACCTTTCGACCCAGGGGGCTCATGAACTCGGGCCTTTGTTCGAGCCGATGCTACAGAGCCTCGACGACTCGCGGATCGCCAGCCAGCAGTGACCGAATGCCGCGTTTGCCTGCTGCCGGATGGGCCGGGAGCAGGTAGGATGTGGGGTCTTGCAGTGAATGGTTAGGCCAATGACGTTCAAGGATCTCCGCGATTTCATCGCCCAGCTGGAGCAGCGCGGTGCGTTGAAGCGCATCCAGGTGCCGATTTCCCCCGTGCTCGAGATGACCGAGGTGTGCGACCGCACGTTGCGCGCCAAGGGCCCGGCATTGCTGTTCGAAAAGCCGACCGGCTTCGACATGCCGGTACTCGGCAACCTGTTCGGTACGCCGGAGCGCGTGGCGCTGGGCATGGGCGCCGAGGACGTCGGCGCGCTGCGCGAGATCGGCAAGTTGCTGGCGCAACTCAAGGAGCCCGAGCCGCCGAAGGGCCTCAAGGACGCCTGGGCCAAGCTGCCGATGTACAGGAAGGTCCTGTCCATGGCGCCGAAGGTGCTCAAGGACGCCCCCTGCCAGGAAGTGGTCGAGGAGGGCGAGGACGTCGACCTCGGCCGGCTACCGGTCCAGACCTGCTGGCCGGGCGATGTCGGGCCGCTGATCACCTGGGGCCTGACCGTTACCCGCGGGCCGAACAAGGAACGGCAGAACCTGGGCATCTACCGCCAGCAGGTGATCGGCCGCAACAAGGTGATCATGCGCTGGCTCAGCCATCGCGGCGGCGCACTGGACTACCGCGAGTGGTGCCAGAAGCATCCGGGCCAGCCCTATCCGGTAGCCGTGGCGCTGGGCGCCGATCCGGCGACCATCCTCGGTGCGGTGACGCCGGTGCCGGACACCCTTTCCGAATACGCTTTCGCCGGCCTGTTGCGCGGGCATCGTACCGAGCTGGTCAAGTGTCGCGGTAGCGACTTGCAGGTGCCGGCCAGCGCCGAGATCGTCCTCGAAGGGGTGATCCACCCCGGCGAGATGGCCGACGAAGGTCCCTATGGCGATCACACCGGCTACTACAACGAGGTCGATCGCTTCCCGGTGTTCACCGTCGAGCGCGTCACCCGCCGGCAGAAACCGATCTACCACAGCACCTACACCGGGCGTCCGCCGGACGAGCCGGCGATCCTCGGGGTGGCACTGAACGAAGTGTTCGTGCCGATCCTGCAGAAGCAGTTCCCGGAAATCGTCGATTTCTACCTGCCGCCGGAAGGTTGTTCCTACCGGATGGCGGTGGTGACCATGAAGAAGCAGTACCCAGGGCACGCCAAGCGCGTGATGCTCGGGGTCTGGTCGTTCCTGCGGCAGTTCATGTACACCAAGTTCGTCATCGTCACCGACGATGACATCGATGCGCGCGACTGGAACGATGTGATCTGGGCCATCACCACGCGGATGGACCCCAAGCGCGACACGGTGATGATCGACAACACGCCCATCGACTACCTCGACTTCGCCTCGCCGGTCTCCGGCCTCGGCTCGAAGATGGGGCTTGATGCCACCCACAAGTGGCCGGGCGAGACCAGCCGCGAATGGGGGCGCGCCATCGTCAAGGACGAAGCGGTGACACGGCGCATCGACGCGCTCTGGTCGAGCCTCGGGATCGACTGATGCGTATCGTCCTGCAACCGTCCGGCGCCTGCCTCGAGCTGCTGCCGGGGGAACGCATCCTCGATGGCGCCCGGCGGCTTGGCTACGACTGTCCGCAGAGCTGCCGCAACGGCAACTGCCATATCTGCGCGGCGCTGCTGGTGGAGGGGCGGGTACGCCAGAACGGCGAGGTACGCGATCATGGCGAACTCTTCACCTGCCTCGCCGAGCCGCTGGAAGACTGCGTGCTGCATTGGGACGGGGTGCTGGCGCCGGGTGAACTGCCTCTGCGCAAGCTGACCTGCCAGTTGAGCTTCTGCGAAGAGGTCGGCGGCGACGTCTACCGGGTCGGCCTGCGCGCGCCGGCCGGCAAGCCGCCACGCTATCACGCCGGGCAGTACCTGTTGCTGGAGCGTGACGGCGGCGACAGCGCGGCGTTTTCCCTGGCCTCCGCGCCGCATGCGGGACGCGACCTTGAGTTGCACATCCTGGCCAAGGAAGACAGTGCCGTCGCGCTGATCGCGCAGTTGCAGCGCGAGCGCCTGGCACGGATCCAGCTGCCGTTCGGCGACGCGCACCTGGCGGAACTGCCCGACGGTCCGCTGGTGCTGATCGCTGCGGGAACCGGCATGTCGCAGATGCACAGCCTGATCGAGCACTGCCGCGCCGCCGGCTTCGCCCATCCTGTACATCTCTACTGGGGCGTTCGGCGTCCGGAGGATTTCTACCGACTGCCGCACTGGACGGAGTGGGAAGGCCTGCCGAACCTGTTCCTGCACCGGGTGGTCAGCGACCTCTGTGGCTGGGAGGGGCGTTGCGGCTTGCTGCACGAGGCGGTGCGCGAGGATTTCGCCGACCTGTCGAGCCTGCATGTATACGCCAGCGGCTCGCCGGCGATGGTCTACGCGACCCTGGATGCCCTGGTCGAAGCAGGGATGGACGCGCACCAGATGCGCGCCGACGTGTTCGCCTACGCGCCGCGGGACTGAACGCGGCTCCGGCCTGGCGCCGGAGCCGCCGCGTCATCAGCCGGCTTGCTGCGGCGCGGCCTGGACCGCGGGTTTGCGCAGGGTCAGGCAGAGGAACAGGATGGCCAGCAGGCAGGCGCCGATCAGCAGCTTGAAGCCACCGTCCCAGCCGAAGTGGTCCACCGTGTAGCCGACCAGGGCGTTGGCTGCCACCGAGCCGCCGAGGTAGCCGAACAGACCGGTGAAGCCGGCGGCGGTGCCGGCCGCTTTCTTCGGCGCCAGCTCCAGGGCCTGCAAGCCGATCAGCATCACCGGGCCGTAGATCAGGAAGCCGATCATGATCAGCGCGGCCATGTCGATCGCCGGGTTGCCGGCCGGGTTCAGCCAGTAGATCAGGGTGCCGACGGTCACCAGGATCATGAACACCACGCCGGTGGCGCCGCGATTGCCCTTGAACAGCTTGTCCGACAGCCAGCCGCAGAGCAGGGTGCCGGGAATCCCCGCCCATTCGTAGAAGAAGTACGCCCAGGACGACTTGTCGACGTTGAAGTGCTTGGCCTCCTTGAGGTAGGTCGGCGCCCAGTCGAGCACACCGTAGCGCAGCAGGTAGACGAACACGTTGGCCAGGGCGATGTACCAGAGCAGCTTGTTGCGCAGCACGTAGGTGACGAAGATCTCCTTGGTCGACAGCTCGCGCTCGTGGTGTTCGTCGTAGCCTTCGGGGTAGTCGTCCTTGTGCTTCTCGATCGGCGGCAGGCCGCAGGATTGCGGGGTGTCGCGCATGGCGAAATAGGCGAACACGGCTACGCCCACGGCGACGATGGCCGGCACGTAGAAGGCCGAGCGCCAGTCGCCGAACAGCGCCAGGCCGAGCAGGAACAGCGGGCCGATCAGGCCGCCGCCGACATTGTGGGCGACGTTCCACACCGAGACCACGCTGCCGCGCTCCTTCTGCGACCACCAGTGGACCATGGTCCGTCCGCTCGGCGGCCAGCCCATGCCTTGGGCCCAGCCGTTGATGAAGAGCAGGACGAACATGATGGCGACGCTGGAGGTAGCCCAGTGCGCGAATCCGAAAATGAACATCACCGCCGCCGACACCAACAGGCCGAACGGCAGGAAGACCCGTGGGTTGGAACGGTCCGAGACCAGGCCCATGATGAATTTCGACAGGCCGTAGGCGATGGCGATGGCCGACATCGCGACGCCCAGCTGGCCGCGACTGTAGCCGTCCTCGATGAGGTAGGGCATGGCCAGGGAGAAGTTCTTGCGCAGCAGGTAGTAACCCGCGTAGCCGATGAAGATACCGGCGAAGATCTGCCAGCGCAGGCGCCGGTAGGTGCTGTCCACCTCGGCATCGGGCAGTGGCGCCTGGTGTGGCGCGGGACGAAAGATTCCGAACATCGCGAGCTCCGCTTGTTGTTGTGTCGCGCCTTTTTACGCGGTTGCGAACACTACATTTTTCGTAAATGAAAAAATAGCGGAAATGTTACAGGTTGAGTGCATTGGTCGGAAATAAGAAAGCCCCGGTCGGAAACCGGGGCCTTCATAGGGGAAAAACATCTGACAGCGTGGGCCTCGGCCGGTGTATCGCTCCGGCCCGCCATGCCTTTCTCCGCAGGGGCGGGAGGCAATACTCGCCGCCTTCGTGGCTCAGCGAACCTCCACCACCACCTTGCCGACCGCCTTGCGCTGGCCGAGGGCGTCGATGGCGTCACCGGCCCGTTCCAGCGGGAAGCGCTGCGACACCAGCGGTTTCAGCTTGCCTTCGGCGTGCCAGGCGAACAGCTGGCGGAAGTTGTCAGCGTTGTCCTGCGGCTGGCGTTGGGCGAACGATCCCCAGAACACGCCGACCAGCGAGGCGCCCTTGAGCAGGGTCAGGTTGGCCGGCAGCGAAGGGATGCTGCCGCTGGCGAAGCCGACCACCAGCATCCGTCCGTTCCAGGCGATGCTGCGGAAGGCCTCCTCGAACAGTTCGCCGCCCACCGGATCGTAGATCACATCGACGCCCTGGCCGCCGGTCAAGGCCTTGAGCTGCTCGCGCAGGCTACCTTCGCTGTAGTTGATCAGTTCGTCGGCGCCGGCGGCCTTGGCCACGGCGAGCTTGTCGGGGGTACTGGCGGCAGCGATCACCCGGGCGCCCATGGCCTTGCCGATCTCCACGGCAGCCAGCCCGACCCCGCCGGAAGCGCCGAGTACCAGCAGGGTCTCGCCGGGTTGCAGGTTGGCGCGCTGTTTCAGGGCGTGCATCGAGGTGCCGTAGGTCATGCCGAAGGCGGCGGCGCTGGCGAAGTCCATGCCTTCGGGTATCGGCATCACGTTATAGCCGGGCACCTTGACCTGCTCGGCGAAGCTGCCCCAGCCGGTCAGGGCCATGACCCGGTCGCCGGGCCTGACGTGGGCGACCTTTTCGCCGACCGCGGCGACCACTCCGGCCGCCTCGCCGCCCGGGGAGAAGGGGAAGGGCGGCTTGAACTGGTACTTGCCCTCGATGATCAGGGTGTCGGGGAAGTTGACCCCGGCGGCGTGCACATCGAGGAGGATTTCGTTCTTCGCCGGGCTCGGGCTGGCGATTTCTTCCAGGACCAGGCTGCTGGCCGGGCCGAAGGCTTTGCAGAGGACGGCTTTCATCGGGGACGCTCCAGTTTGCGGTCCGGCCAGTGTAGGAGGGAGACGCCGGGGGTCAATCAGCATCGCCGCAACTGATGGTTGTCCATAAACCCCGGGCTTGGGCCCGGCCGAGAGTCTGGCTATGCTTGCCGGCATTCGTCGAGGAGATGCGCCCGTGAGAACCCCCATTGCCCTGTCGCTGGCCCTGTGCCTGAGTCTGTTCCCGTCGTTCGCCTCGGCCGAGGAGGCCGCGCCGGAAGGCGAGGGCGCGAACAAGCCGGTCTACGTCGACCTGACCCCGGCGCTGGTCGGCAACTACGGCAGCGGGCCGCGCCTGCAGTACTACAAGGCCGACATCGCCCTGCAGGTGGCCGACAAGGACGCGGCGACCAAGGTCGAGCATCACGAGCCCTTGATCCGCAACCAGTTGATCATGCTGTTCGCCCAGCAGACCGACCAGAGCCTGGGTACGGTCGAGGCCAAGGAAAGCCTGCGCCAGGAGGCGCTGAAGCAGGTCCAGCAGACCCTCGAGCAGGAAGAGGGCAAGCCGCTGGTGACCGACCTGCTGTTCAACAACCTCATCGTCCAGCCCTGAGGTCAACTATCCGTTCTGTCCCGCGCTCCCGGATGCGAGGCACCGGGGATTCTGCTTTCCTGTGAGGTTCGGTCGGGCGCGTCTGACGTGCATCAACACCCGCGCGCCGCCCTGGAGGGACAATCGAGCCAGTGAAGTCCGCGGCGGCCGCGCTTTCCAGCGTGAGCGCCATCGCCGCGGCCTGGCCGGACGTGCGAGGAGAAGGGATGAAACAGGAAAGCAAACGGTGGCTGAGCCGTGCCTTGATCGTGGCGGCGCTGCTCGGCGTAGGCGTGCTGGTCTGGCAGGTATCGCGACCGACCGGCCTGGGCGAGGGATTCGCCAGCGGCAACGGACGCATCGAGGCCACCGAGGTGGACGTGGCGGCCAAGCTTCCCGGGCGGGTCGCCGAGATCAAGGTCGACGAGGGCGACTTCGTCAAGGCCGGCGAAATCGTCGCGCGGATGGATACCCAGGTGCTCGAGGCGCAGTTGGCCCAGGCCCAGGCCCAGGTGCGCCAGGCGGAGAACGCCAAGCTCACCGCGACCTCGCTGGTGGCCCAGCGCGAGAGCGAGAAGAGCACCGCCCAGGCCGTGGTGGCGCAGCGCCAGGCCGAACTGACAGCGGCGCAGAAGCGCTTCACCCGTACCGAGGCGCTGGTCAAGCGCAATGCCCTGCCGCAACAGCAACTCGATGACGATCGGGCGACCCTGCAGAGCGCCCAGGCGGCGTTGTCCGCGGCACGCTCGCAAGTGATTTCGGCGCAGGCGGCGATCGAGGCCGGGCGTTCCCAGGTAATCGAGGCGCAGTCGGCCATCGAGGCGGCCAAGGCCAGCGTCGCCCGGCTCCAGGCGGATATCGACGACAGCCTGCTCAAGGCGCCGCGCAACGGCCGCGTGCAGTACCGCGTGGCACAGCCGGGGGAAGTGCTGCCGGCCGGTGGCAAGCTGCTCAACATGGTCGACCTGGCCGACGTCTACATGACTTTCTTCCTGCCATCCATGCAGGCCGGCAGGGTCGGACTGGGCCAGGAAGTGCGCTTGGTGATCGACGCGGTGCCGGACTACGTGATCCCGGCCAAGGTTTCCTATGTCGCCAGCGTCGCCCAGTTCACCCCGAAAACGGTGGAAACCGCCAACGAGCGGGAGAAGCTGATGTTCCGGGTCAAGGCGCGGCTCGATCCGGCGCTGCTGGAAAAATACATCACCTACGTCAAGACCGGCGTGCCCGGAATGGCCTACCTGCGACTGGACCCTGAGGTCGAGTGGCCGGCCAACCTGCAGATCAAGGTTCCGCAATGACCGCTGGCGGGAGCGGCGTGGCGAGCCTCCGGGGCGTTTCGCTGCGCTACGGCGAGACGCGCGCGGTGGACGATGTCAGCCTGGATATCCCGGCCAACCGCATGGTCGGCCTGATCGGTCCGGACGGGGTCGGCAAGTCCAGCCTGCTGGCGCTGTTGGCCGGCGCACGGAAGATGCAGGATGGCGAGATCCGCGTGCTCGATGGCGACATGCGCGACCGCCGCCACCGCCGGGCGGTCTGCCCGCGCATCGCCTACATGCCCCAGGGGTTGGGCAAGAACCTCTACCCGACGCTCTCGGTGTTCGAGAACGTCGACTTCTTCGGTCGGCTGTTCGGCCACGACAAGGCCGAGCGCGAGCGGCGCATCGCCGATCTGCTGCAAAGCACCGGGTTGGCGCCGTTCGCCGAGCGTCCTGCGGGCAAGCTGTCCGGCGGCATGAAGCAGAAGCTCGGGCTGTGCTGCGCGCTGATCCACGATCCCGACCTGCTGATCCTCGACGAGCCGACCACCGGCGTCGACCCGCTGTCGCGCAACCAGTTCTGGGAGCTGATCGGCCGTATCCGCGCGGGCCGCGAAGGCATGAGCGTGCTGGTCGCCACCGCCTACATGGAGGAAGCCGAGCGCTTCGACTGGCTGGTGGCGATGGACGATGGAAAGGTCCTGGCCACCGGTACGCCGCAGGAGTTGCGCGAGCGTACCGGGACGCAGAGCCTCGAGTCGGCGTTCATCGCCCTGCTGCCGGAAAGCAAGCGCGCCGGCCACCATCGATTGGTGATCCCGCCGCGACCGCAGAGCGAAGGCGCGCCGCGGATCGCCATCGAGGCCGAGGGCCTGACCTGTCGTTTCGGCGACTTCGTCGCGGTCGATCACGTCAGTTTCCGTATCGAGCGTGGGGAAATCTTCGGCTTCCTCGGCTCCAACGGCTGCGGCAAGTCCACCACCATGAAGATGCTCACCGGCCTGCTGCCGGCCAGCGAAGGCACGTGCGCGCTGTTCGGCCAGGCGGTGGACGCCAGCGACATGGCGACCCGTCGCCGGGTCGGCTACATGTCCCAGGCCTTCTCCCTGTATGCCGAGCTGAGCGTGCGGCAGAACCTGGTGCTGCACGCCCGGCTGTTCCACCTGCCGGCGGATGGTATCCCGGCACGGGTCGGCGAAATGCTCCGGCGCTTCGACCTGGAGAAGGTGGCCGACGAGCTGCCCGACGACCTGCCGCTGGGCATCCGCCAGCGTCTGTCGCTGGCGGTGGCGGTGATCCACAAGCCGGAGATCCTGATCCTCGACGAGCCCACTTCGGGGGTCGATCCGGTGGCTCGCGACGGCTTCTGGGAACTGATGGTCGAGCTGTCGCGCCGCGACGGGGTGACCATCTTCATTTCCACCCACTTCATGAACGAGGCCCAGCGCTGCGATCGCATCTCGCTGATGCATGCCGGCAAGGTACTGGCCAGCGATACTCCCGATGAGCTGGTGCGCCAGCGGGGCCTGCCGACCCTGGAAGCGACCTTCATCGCGTACCTGGAAGAAGCCGCCGGTGCCGCCGCGCCAGCGCAACCGGCCGAGGCGCCGGCCGTCGCGGAGCAGCCCGGCGATGGCCAGGGGCGCCAGGCGCAACGCCAACGCTTCAGCCCCCTGCGGCTGTTCAGCTATGCGCGCCGCGAAGCCATGGAACTGCGCCGCGACCCGATCCGCCTGACCCTGGCCCTGCTCGGCACCGCGCTGCTGATGTTCATCATCGGCTACGGCATCAACATGGACGTCGAGGACCTCTCCTGGGCGGTCCTCGACCGTGACCAGACCACCACCAGCCAGGCCTACGCGCTGAACATCGCCGGCTCGCGCTATTTCGTCGAACATGCGCCGATCACCGACCCGGACGACCTCGACCGGCGCCTGCGCAGCGGCGAGCTGAGCCTGGCGGTGGAGATCCCGCCGAACTTCGGGCGCGATCTCAAGCGTGGCTCCGATCCGGCCATCGGCGTGTGGATCGACGGAGCGATGCCGACCCGTGCCAACACCGTGCTCGGCTACGTGCAGGGCCTGCACACCAGCTACCTGGCGGACCTCTCGCGGCAGGTGGGTGGGGCCGAGGCCAGCGCGGCGGCCAGCACCGAGGTGCGCTATCGCTACAACCCCGACGTGGAAAGCCTGAAGGCGATGGTGCCGGCGGTGATCCCGCTGCTGCTGATCATGATCCCGGCCATGCTCACCGCCCTCGGCGTGGTGCGCGAAAAGGAACTGGGCTCGATCACCAACCTCTATGTCACCCCGGTGACGCGCCTGGAGTTCCTGGTCGGCAAGCAGTTGCCTTACGTCGCCATGGGCATGATCAACTTCCTGCTGATGCTGGTCCTGGCCATCGTGGTATTTCGCGTGCCGCTCAAGGGCAGCTTCCTGGCGTTGACCATCGGCGCTTTCCTCTATGTGGTCACCAGCACCGGCCTCGGGCTGTTCCTCTCGACGTTCATGCGCAGCCAGATCGCCGCTGTATTCGGCGTGGCGATCGCCACCATGATCCCGGCGATCCAGTTCTCCGGGCTGATCCACCCGGTGTCCTCGCTGGAAGGCGCGGCGGCCTGGATCGGCAAGCTCTATCCGACCTCGCATTTCCTGGTGGTCAGCCGCGGCGCCTTTTCCAAATCGCTGGGCCTGCCCCATCTCTGGGCCTACTACCTGCCGCTTGCCGCTTCCATCGTGGTGCTGACCCTGCTCAGCGTGGCCTGCCTGAAGAAGCAGGAGGACTGAGCGATGCGCAGCCTGGCCAACATCTTCAACCTGGGCATCAAGGAGTTCCGCAGCCTCGGCCGCGACTACGCGATGCTGGCACTGATCGTCTGGGCCTTCACCCTGGGCGTCTACAGTTCCGCTACCGGTATTCCGGAAACCTTGCATCACGCGCCGATCGCGGTGGTCGACGAGGACCGCTCGCAACTCTCGTCGCGTATCGTCAATGCCTTCCAGCCCCCGTACTTCCGGCCGCCGGAAATGATCGGGCATGCCGAGATGGATCGCGGCATGGACGTCGGCCTGTATACCTTCACCCTCGATATCCCGCCGGACTTCCAGCGCGACGTGCTGGCCGGGCGCAAGCCCTCGATCCAGGTCAACGTCGACGCGACCCAGACCGGGCAGGCGTTCTCCGGCGCGGGCTACATCCAGAACATCGTCGCCACCGAGGTGCGCGAGTTCGTCAGCCGCTACCGCGCGGAGCCGAGCATGCCGGCGCAGATCGAGGTGCGCATGGAGTTCAACCCGAACCTGACCCAGGCCTGGTTCGGCGGGGTGATGGAAGTGATCAACCAGATCACCATGCTGTCGATCATCCTCACCGGCGCCGCGCTGATCCGCGAGCGCGAGCACGGCACCGTCGAGCACCTGCTGGTGATGCCGCTGTCGGCCTTCGAGATCATGATGGCCAAGGTCTGGTCGATGGGGCTGGTGGTGCTGGTGGCGGCGGGGCTCTCGTTGCAGTGGGTGGTGCGTGGCTGGCTGGACGTGCCGATCAGCGGCTCGGTGGGGCTGTTCCTGCTCGGCGCCGGATTGCATCTGTTCGCCACCACCTCCATGGGCATATTCCTCGGCACGGTGGCGCGCTCGATGCCGCAGCTCGGGCTGCTGACCATCCTCGTGCTGTTGCCGCTGAACATCCTTTCGGGCGGCAGCACGCCACGGGAAAGCATGCCGGAACTGGTGCAGAACATCATGCTGGCGGCTCCGACCACGCATTTCGTCAGCCTGGCCCAGGCGATCCTGTTCCGCGGCGCCGGTTTCGACATCGTCTGGCCGCAGTTCGCCGGCATCGTGGCGATCGGTTCGGCGTTCTTCTTCGGCGCGCTCTGGCGTTTCCGCCGGACCATCTCGCAGATGGCCTGAGCGATGGCTTCAGCGTTTCGCCAGCGGCAGGATCGCCTGCCATTCCTCGGCGCTGACCGGCATCACCGAGAGACGGCTGCCCTTCTGCACCAGGGCGAGGTTGGCCAGGGCGTCCTGCGCCTTCAGCCGAGCCAGTGGAACGACCTCGGCGAAGGCTTCGACGAAGCTGACGTCGCGGGCGCTCCAGGGATTCTTCTCGGCGCTGGCCTTGGGGTCGTGGTAAGGGCTGGCGGGATCCAGGGCCGTGGGATCGGGATAGGCTTCGCCCTCGATGCGGGCGATACCGGCGATGCCGGGCTGCGGGCAACTGGAGTGGTAGAAGAAGAACAGGTCGCCGGGGTTCATGCTGCGGATGAAGTTGCGCGCCTGGTAGTTGCGCACGCCATCCCAGCGGGCGGTTCCGAGGCGCTGCAGGTCGCGGATCGAGAGTTCGTCCGGCTCGGATTTCATCAGCCAGTAGGCAGGCATGAACTTTGCTCCTCTTTCGTAGATGTACGTAGGAAACGTCTGCGCGTGACCACCGGTCGCCAGTGTAATTGCGTATGACTTCAGCTTATCGGAAAATGCCGTTTTTCAGCGGGGCAGGGTGCTCAGGCGATAAGATAATCGCAAGGACCGGCCTCGAAAATTGCCTGGAAGGGGGAGGCAATCGATGAAGCGCAAGCCAGACTTGCTGTGGGTTTTGGTCATCATCTTCGGACTTGGGGTCGTCACCACCGGTTATACCCAGAGCCTCTGGGAACGACAGGCCAGTACGCCCGCCCAGGTGACGCAACAGCCGTAAGACTCGCCGGGTATCGCATGGAACGCGGTACCCAGGGTTCTCCCTCCTTCCTAGCGTTTCCCTGCCACGTACCAGCCCGCATCGGTCACCGTTCCCGCCAGGGGAATGTCCCAGCTGGCCAGCGCCAGTCGATCCACCTTCTGACATTCATGGGCCAGGCCGATCAGCGTCGGTTTGTGACCATTTTTGCGCCTCGCCAGGTAGGCCAGGCTGCGGTCGTAGAAGCCGCCGCCCATGCCCAGGCGCCCGCCCTGTTCGTCGAACCCCACCAGCGGCAGCAGTACCAGGTCCAGCGCCCAGGCCTTGCGCTGGCGGCCGGCGTCGGCCAGCGGTTCGCTGATGCGGAAGCGGTTGCGGGTCCAGCGTTCGCCGCTGCCGACCCGCTGGAACACCATGCGCGTCCGCGGCCAGGGCGCCAGCACCGGCAGGTAGGTGGCCTTGCCGCGCTTCTGCGCCGCACGCAGCAGCGGACGCGGGTCGATCTCGCCGTCGTTGGGCAGGTACAGGGCGATATGGCGGGCACGGCGAAAAAGGGGATGCTGCGCCAGTTGTCGATAGAGGGCGCGGGCGGCGAGGCGTTGCTGCAGGGGGGAGAGCGCGCGGCGCGCCTGGCGGAGCTTGCGGCGCAGGGCCGGGCGGCTGAGGTCTTGCGATTCGATCATGTGGAAAGGTAGCTCCCCGGTCGTGCCGCTGTCGGGTTAGCCCTTGAACCCGAAAGTTCAAGGTGGCGGTTGCAGTAGACCTTAAGGCTTTCCGTCGTGCGGACATGCACACCGGTCCAACTGGCAACCTCCGTTGTTGCAGTTATCGGCTCAGGGACATCACCGACTGGCCAACACACCAGGGAGCGGAGGCCAGTATACCCGAATTGGCCGTGCCCGGGTCAGGCTTCGCCGGCATCGGCCGGATTCGCCAGGGCGCGGTCGACGCGATCGAGCAGTTCGCGCACGCGCTCGCGGGTCGAACTGCTTTCCTGGTCCAGGCGCTCCTTGCGGTGCAGCAGGTCGTGGGTGATGTTGAGGGCGGCCATCACGGCAACCCGGTCGGCGCCGATGACTTTGCCGCTGGAGCGGATCTCGCGCATCTTGCCGTCCAGGTAACGGGCGGCGCTTTCCAGGTTGGCGCGCTCGTCGTCCGGGCAATTGATGCAGTATTCCTTGTCGAGAATCTGCACGGTGAGGGTATTCGACTGGCTCATGTGTCCTGCTCCAAGGCTTTCAGACGCAAAATCATCGCTTCGACCTTGTGTCTCGCCATTTCGTTCTTTTCGATCAGATGAGCGCGCTCTTCGCGCCAGGACTTTTCGTTCGCCCGCAGCAGCCGGTTCTCCGCCTTGAGCTGTTCCAGCTTCTGGAGCAGCTGGTCGAACTTGGCCGTCAACAATTGCAGATCGGCGTCTTCCATGGGCTCTCGCTTGGGAATTGGGGTGATTGGACAACTATATAGGATCGTCCCCGGTCGGGGCCAATGCCCCGGCCGGGCCGGCGCGCCGGCAACCGGTCGCATGGTCTTGCCGGGGCGGGCGGTGCTAGGATAACCATCTTCATTTCACGTGTAGCGCCCCAATGGCGCCCAGCCGTCAGGGTCCCGAGATGTCCACTCAGAATTCCGCCTACAGCGCCTTTTCCTCCCTTCTCGCCGAGGCGGCCATGCCGGTCTCGCCGGCCGAACTGCACGGCCATCTGCTGGGTCGGGTCTGCGCCGGCGCCGGCTTCGACGAGGCCGCCTGGCAACACGCTGCCGCCGAACTGCTCGGCGGCGCGCCGGGC
>NZ_SCND01000419.1:0-4827 GCF_005503585.1 Pseudomonas sp. 2VD | reverse complement strand
ATGCTCGGTAGTGCGGTGTTGAGGATGGTGCCGTCGAGGGCTTGCATGAAGAAGGCGACGGCGACCAGCCAGGGCAGTTGGCGGGCGATGCGGGGGGTGAGCTGGAACGGCTCGCTCATGGACGGGCTCCCTCGGGCGGACAGGGCCCAAGCATAGAGAAGTTCTCGCCGCGATGGGACGGCCGACGACCGGATCGGGGCGAACAGCGGGCATTGCCGCGGAAGTCGCGGGCCAGAGCGGTCGCCTTTCATTGTCCTGGGTCAAGCCGAAGCGCTGGCGCTCGCCGGCTGCTGTGCTAGTACTCAAGAGTCACCCCGTCAGTGGCTGCGGATGCGACGCCGGCGCTTCGTCATCGCACGGACATGTCCCGCGTTGCATGCTCGACGGCGCGTGCTTCACCGCCTTGTCGCGATGTTCTCCACGCAGCGCTCGGCGACCCCGGTCGCCGCCGCCGTCGCCGAAGCCCACCTTCCGTGGAAACAGGAGCCCTCCCATGGCCCAGGAACTTTGCGCTATCTGCCACGAACGTCCCGCCGTCGCCCGCGTCAGCCTGGTACAGGACGGCCAGCGCCGCGAACTCGCCCTCTGCGAACTGCACTACCGCCAGTTGATGCGCCAGCAGCGCATGCGCTCGCCGCTGGAGTCGCTGTTCGGCGGCGGCAGCCCGTTCGACGAGATCTTCTCCGGCTTCGGCGAGCAGAGCCCGGTCACCCCGGTGCGCGCCCGCGAGCCGGAGGCGGTGGACATCGCCGAGTACTTCAGCAAGCAGACCACCGAGTACCTGCAACGCGCCGCGCAGGTCGCCGCCGAATTCGGCAAGCGCGAAGTGGACACCGAGCACCTGCTCTACGCCCTGGCCGACGCCGACGTGGTGCAGGCGGTGCTCAAGCAGTTCGGCCTGTCGCCGGCCGACCTCAAGCAGTACATCGAGGCCAACGCCGTGCGCGGCGCCAGCAAGGGCGAGGCGAGCGAGGACATGACCATCTCGCCGCGGGTGAAGAGCGCCTTGCAGCACGCCTTCGCCCTGTCCCGCGAACTCGGCCACAGCTATGTCGGCCCCGAGCACCTGTTGCTCGGCCTGGCGGCGGTGCCGGACAGCTTCGCCGGGACGCTCCTGAAGAAGTACGGCCTGACCGAACAGGCGCTACGGCAGAAAGCGGTCAAGGTGGTCGGCAAGGGCGCCGAGGACGGCCGCGTGGACGGCCCGAGCAACACTCCGCAACTGGACAAGTTCAGCCGCGACCTGACCCGGCTGGCCCGCGAAGGCAAGCTCGATCCGGTGATCGGCCGCTCGAAGGAAGTCGAGACCACCATCGAGGTGCTCGCCCGGCGCAAGAAGAACAACCCGGTGCTGATCGGCGAGCCCGGCGTCGGCAAGACCGCCATCGTCGAAGGCCTGGCCCAGCGCATGGTCCAGGGCGAGGTGCCGGAGGTGCTGCGCGACAAGCGCCTGGTCGAACTGAACATCAACGCCATGGTCGCCGGCGCCAAGTACCGCGGCGAGTTCGAGGAACGCCTCAAGCAGGTGATGGACGAACTGCAGGCGGCGCAGAGCGAGATCATCCTGTTCATCGACGAGGTGCACACCATCGTCGGTGCCGGCCAGGGCGGCGGCGAAGGCGGGCTGGACGTGGCCAACGTGCTGAAGCCGGCGATGGCGCGCGGCGAGATGAACCTGATCGGCGCCACCACCCTCAACGAGTACCAGAAGTACATCGAGAAGGACGCCGCGCTGGAGCGGCGCTTCCAGCCGGTGTTCGTCCCCGAGCCGACGGTGGAGCAGACCATCTCCATCCTCCGTGGCCTGCGCGACAAGCTCGAAGGCCACCACAAGGTGACCATCCGCGACGAGGCCTTCGTCGCCGCCGCCGAGCTGTCCGACCGCTACATCGGCAACCGTTTCCTGCCGGACAAGGCCATCGACCTGATCGACCAGGCCGCCGCCCGCGTGCGCATCGCCAGCACCTCGCGGCCGGCCGAGATCCAGGAACTGGAGGCCGAGCTGGCGCAGCTCAAGCGCGAGCAGGACTACGCCGCCAGCCGCAAGTGGTACGACGAGGCGAAGGTCTTCGAGAAACGCATCCAGGAACGCAAGGAACACCTCGAGCAGATCACCGAGCGCTGGCAGCAGACCCAGGGGTCGAAGACCGAGGAGGTGCGGGTCGAGGACATCGCCGAGATCATCTCCAAGCTCACCGGCATCCCGGTCACCGAACTGACCGCCGAGGAGCGCGAGAAGCTCCTGCAGATGGAAGAGCGCCTGCACCAGCGGGTGATCGGCCAGCAGGAAGCGATCACCGCGGTCAGCGACGCCGTGCGCCTGGCCCGCGCCGGGCTGCGCCAGGGCAGCCGGCCGATCGCCACCTTCCTGTTCCTCGGCCCGACCGGGGTGGGCAAGACCGAGCTGGCCAAGGCCTTGGCCGAGGTGGTGTTCGGCGACGAAGACGCGATGATCCGCATCGACATGAGCGAATACATGGAGCGCCACGCGGTGTCCCGGCTGATCGGTACGCCGCCGGGCTACGTCGGCTACGACGAGGGCGGCCAGCTCACCGAGCGGGTGCGCCGGCGGCCGTACAGCGTGATCCTGCTCGACGAGATCGAGAAGGCCCACGCCGACGTCAACAACATCCTCCTGCAGGTGTTCGACGACGGCCGCCTGACCGACGGCAAGGGGCGCGTGGTGGACTTCACCAACACCATCATCATCGCCACCAGCAACCTCGGCTCCGAGCTGATCATGAAGAACGCCCAGGCCGGCGAGTTCGCCCAGCCGCCGGAGAAGCTCAAGCGCGAACTGATGACTACCCTGCGCGGGCATTTCCGCCCGGAATTCCTCAACCGCCTCGACGAGGTGATCGTCTTCGAGTCGTTGAGCAAGGCGCAGATCGAGGACATCGTCCGCCTGCAACTGGAGCGGGTGAAGCGCGCCGCGCACGCCCAGGACATCTACCTGCACATCGACGACAGCCTGGTCGGCCACCTCGCCGAAGAGGCCTACCAGCCGGAGTTCGGCGCCCGCGAACTGAAGCGGCAGATCCGCCAGCAACTGGAGACGCGCCTGGCCACGGCGATGCTCAAGGGCGAGGTGAAGGAGGGCGAGACGGTCACCTTCTTCTACGACGCCAAGGACGGCGTCGGCTACCGCAAGGGCGCCGCGCCGAAGCCGGCGGCACGCAAGAAGTCCGGTGCCGGCGAGACGCCCAAGGGCCGCGCGACGGCGGCGAGGAAGCCGGCGGCGAAGAAAGGCGCCGCCGCCAAGGGCAAGGCCGACAAGCCGAAGACCAAGTGACCCGACCAAGGTTGGGGAACAAGGCACCGGCCGGCCGGTCGAAATCTCACCCCGGCCTGCGAATGCGGCCGGGGCGTTCGATATCTCATGAGGAATTGCCGATGCGCGTCACCACCCACGCTACCCTGGCCGCGGCCCTGCTGCTCAGTGCCGCCTCCGCGTTCGCCTTCAATCTCGGGGATGCCGCCAAGGCGGTCGCCGGGGCGTCCCAGGGCGACTCCGCCCAGGTAGCCACTACCCCGCAGACCAGCGGTCTGCTCGGCGCACTCACCGGCCAGCTCGGGGTCAGCCAGGAGCAGGCGGTCGGCGGTACCGGCGCCCTGCTCGGCCTGGCCAAGAACCAGTTGGCCGGCAACGATTATTCGCAACTGGTTAAGACCATCCCCGGCCTCGACAAGCTGGCCGGCAACAACGCCCTGGCCGGTCTCGGCGGGCTCGGCAACGTGCTCGGCAAGAGCGGCGGCGACAGCAAGGGCCTCGGTTCGCTGCTCGGCAATGCGGACAGCATGGGCGACGTGAACAAGGCCTTCGGCACCCTGGGCATGGATAGCGGGATGACCGAGAAGTTCGCCCAGGTGCTGGTCGACTACTTCGGCAAGCAGGGCGCCAACAGCGAGCTGCTGGGCAGCCTGAGCAATCTCTGGGGAGTGAGCAAGGCGGGCGGCTCGTCGCTGCTCTGATCTGCCGCCAGCGGATCGGCGGATAACCGCGTTGCGGTTATCCGCCCTACGAAGTGGGTGCGGCGCCCGGGTATTCGCTGCCCGCACCGGTAGGGCGAATAACGCCCTCGGCGTTATCCGCCGCCGCTCCGTGGAAACGGCGGATAACCGCGTTGCGGTTATTCGCCCTACGAGGTGGGTGCGACCCCCGGGTATTCGTTGCCCGCACCGGTAGGGCGAATAACGCCCCCGGCGTTATCCGCCGCTGCGCCGTGGAAACGGCGGATAACCGCGTTGCGGTTATTCGCCCTACGAGATGGGTGTGCTTCGGCCGGTACTTCAGCGCAGTTGCCGCAAGCGGGCGATGCGTTCGTCCTTTTCTTCCCACATGCGCGAGACCCATTCCTGCACGTACTGGCGGAACACCGGGTCGTTCTCGTAGTCGCCCTGCCACAGGGCGGGATCGATCGGCCGGGTCTGGATGTCGACGATCACCTTCGGCACCCGTCCGCAGAGCAGGTCCCAGAATCCCGGCACCTTGTCGCTCGGGTAGACCACGGTGACGTCGAGCAGGGCGTCCAGCTGCTCGCCCAGCGCGGCGAGGACGAAGGCCACCCCGCCGGCCTTGGGCTTGAGCAGGTGGCGATAGGGCGACTGTTGGCGGGCCTTCTTCTGCTCGCTGAAGCGCGTGCCTTCCAGGTAGTTCACCACGGTCACCGGGATGCGCTTGAATTTCTCGCAGGCGGCCTTGGTGATCTCCAGGTCCTTGCCCTTGAGTTCCGGGTGCTTCTCCAGGAAGGCCTTGGAATAGCGCTTCATGAACGGATACTCCAGCGCCCACCAGGCCAGGCCGAGGAAGGGCACCCAGATCAGCTC
>NZ_SCND01000418.1:0-4833 GCF_005503585.1 Pseudomonas sp. 2VD | reverse complement strand
GCCGGGCCATGGCGTCGAGGCCGCGGGCGAAGCCCTGCAACCACTCGGCTTCGGCCTTCGGCAAGGTCAGGGCCAGGGTGAAGGCCAGGGGCGCGGCGCCCATCGCCGCCAGGTCGCTGGCGGAGACCGCCAGGGCGCGCTGGGCAAGAAGGAAAGGGTCGCAACCGGCGGGAAAATGCACACCTTCCACCAGGGTGTCGGTGGAGACCGCCAGCTGTTCGCCGGCAGGCGGCGCCAGCAGGGCACAGTCGTCGCCGATGCCGAGGGCCACCTCCGTCGCCGGCGCCGCGCAGGCGGCCGCGGCGAAGAAGCGGCGGATCAGCTCGAACTCACCCATGACGCCGCCGGCGCGGGATCAGCGCTTGCCGCCGCGCAGCTCGGCGGCGCGCAGGCGCGGCGCCAGCTTGTCGAGCACGCCGTTGACGAACTTGTGGCCGTCGGTGGCGCCGAAGGTCTTGGCCAGCTCGATGCCCTCGTTGATCACTACCTTGTAGGGCACGTCGATGCGGTTGCGCAGCTCGTAGGTGGACAGCCGCAGGATGGCCAGCTCGACCGGGTCGATCTCGGCCAGCGGGCGGTCCAGGCAGGGCTCGAAGGTGGAGTCCAGCTCGCTCTTCTGTCGCGGCACGCCGTGCAGGATCTCGTGGAAGTAGGCGCCGTCGACCTCGGAGAAGTCGTTGTCGGTGCGGAACTGCGCCTCGATCTCGTGCAGGGGCTGGCCGGCGATCTGCCAGGAGTACAGGGCCTGGACGGCCAGGCTGCGGGCCTTGCGGCGAGCGGCGGTCTTGCCTTTCGGCGGCTTGGCTGCCGGGTTGCCGCTGTCTTGATTGCTCACTTGGCCTCCAACTGCGCCAGCAGGCTGACCATTTCCAGGGCCGACAGCGCGGCTTCGGCGCCCTTGTTGCCGGCCTTGGTGCCGGAGCGCTCGATGGCCTGCTCGATGGAGTCGACGGTGAGGACGCCGAAGGCGACCGGGATGCCGAACTGCAGGGACACCTGGGCCAGGCCCTTGGTGCACTCGCCGGCCACGTATTCGAAGTGCGGGGTGCCGCCACGGATCACCGCGCCGAGGGCGATGATGGCGTCGAAGCCGCCTTGCTGGGCGACCTTCTGGGTCACCAGCGGGATCTCGAAGGCACCCGGGGCGCGGATGATGGTGATCTCGCTTTCAGCCACGCCGTGGCGGACCAGGGCGTCGACGGCGCCGCTGACCAGGCTTTCCACGACGAAGCTGTTGAAGCGGCCGACCACCAGGGCGTAGCGGCCTTTGGGAGCAATGAAGGTACCTTCGATGGTCTTCAGGGTCATGAGCAGGTCTCATCTGTTAAAGAGCCGGGGCGCCGTTGCGCCCCGAGCGAAAAGGGTCGAAAGGTCGGTCCAGCATAGCGCCCGCCGCGATCTTGCACGCGGCGGGCGGGACAGGCCTTATTCGGCGGGCAGGTATTCTACAACTTCCAGGTCGAAACCGGATATCGCATTGAAGCGCATCGGCGCACTCAGCAGGCGCATCTTGCGCACGCCGAGGTCACGCAGGATCTGCGAGCCGGCACCGACGGTGCTGTAGGTGGTGGTGGCCTTGGGCGCCGGGGCCGGCGCCGAAGCGATCTCGCGGACATGGGCGAGCAGGTCGTCGCCGCCGATCTGGTGGCCGAGCAGCAGCACCACGCCGCTGCCCGCCTCGGCGACCTTGGTCATCGCCGCGCGCAGGCTCCAGCGGCCCGGCTGGTTGACCTGCAGCAGGTCGCGCAGCGGGTCCATGTTGTGCACGCGGACCAGGGTGGGCTCTTCCGCGCAGACCTTGCCGAGGGTCAGCGCCAGGTGCACGTCGCCCTCCACCGAGTCGCGGTAGGTGATCAGGTTGAAGTGGCCCAGTTCGCTGTCCAGCGGCTGCTCGGCGATGCGCTCGACGGTGCGCTCGTGGATCAGCCGGTAGTGGATCAGGTCGGCAATGGTGCCGATCTTGATCCCGTGCTCGGCGGCGAACGCCTCCAGTTCGGGCCGGCGAGCCATGCTGCCGTCGTCGTTCATCACCTCGCAGATCACCCCGGACGGTTCGAACCCGGCCATCCGCGCCAGGTCGCAAGCCGCCTCGGTGTGCCCGGCGCGAGCCAGGGTACCGCCTGGCTGTGCCATCAGCGGGAAGATGTGGCCGGGGCTGACGATGTCGGCGGCCACGGCGTTCTTCGCCGCCGCAGCCTGCACGGTGCGGGCGCGGTCCGCGGCGGAGATGCCGGTGGTGACGCCCTCGGCGGCCTCGATGGAGACAGTGAACTTGGTGCCGAAGCCGGAGCCGTTGCGCTGCACCATCAGCGGCAGGCCGAGGCGCTCGCAACGCTCGCGGGTCATCGGCATGCAGACCAGGCCGCGGGCATGCTTGACCATGAAGTTGATGTCTTCGGTGCGGACGCATTCGGCGGCCATGATCAGGTCGCCTTCGTTCTCGCGGTCCTCGTCATCCATCAGGATGACCATCTTGCCTTGGCGGATGTCTTCGATCAGTTCGTCGATCGTGTTGAGTGCCATGGGCACCCCCTTATGCAATTCGTGGGTTACTTGAGAAAACCGTTCTCGGCGAGAAACGCTTCGCTGATGCCGGAGGCGCTGGGCTCGGCGGCCTTGTCGCCAAGCAGCAGGCGCTCCAGGTAACGGGCCAGCAGGTCGACCTCGAGGTTGACCCGGCGTCCGGGCTGGTACTCGGCCATGATGGTTTCGCTGAGCGTATGCGGGACGATGGTCAGCTCGAACTCCGCGCCGTTCACCGCGTTCACCGTGAGGCTGGTGCCGTCGACGGTGATCGAGCCCTTGTGCGCGATGTACCTGGCCAGTTCGCGCGGGGCGCGTACGGTGAACTGGATGGCGCGGGCGTTCTCCTCGCGCTTGAGCACCTCGCCGACGCCGTCGACGTGGCCGCTCACCAGGTGTCCGCCGAGGCGGGTGGTCGGCGTCAGGGCCTTTTCCAGGTTCACCCGGCTGCCCACCTTCAGGTGCTGGAAGGCGGTGCGCGCCAGGCTCTCGCGGCTGACGTCGGCCCAGAAGCCATCGCCGGGCAGTTCCACCGCGGTCAGGCAGACGCCGTTGACCGCGATGCTGTCGCCAAGCTTGACGTCGCCCAGGTCGAGCTTGCCGGTGGCGATGTAGACCCGCAGGTCGCCGCCCTTGGGCGTCATCGCGCGGACGCTGCCGATCGATTCGATTATGCCGGTGAACATGCGACCTCCCGTTTTTCCGCCGCACAGGCGCGCAGCATGGCCGGCGCGACGCCGAGCGGCCTGCGTGCCATAGCGCGGGTATTCCAAGATGAAGACATATGACGAACTCCTGTTTCGTGAAAAACAGGGCTTTTTGGATCGAAGGGGATCTTGCGGGCGCACAGGGTACGCCCAGGCAGGCAATCCCGTTCTCTCTTTATCCGGACTATGACCGTCGGCCCCGGAATCGCACCGGGTCTGCTGACCTTGTCGTCCGGCGGTGGCCGGTCCGGCAAGCGCTCGCGGGCTAGGCGCCTTGCGCGCCATTACCGCCGGTGGGGACTTTCACCCCGCCCTGAGAACGTTACGGCCACCGAGATGGCCGTGTGGCGTTTTACCACAGTTGCGCCGCTTGTGCATCGTCCGCCGCGTCGCCGCGCAGCGAAGTTCAAGCGTCCCGCGGATGGGGCCGCGCGGTGACCAGCCAGTCGTCGCCCACCGCGCGGATGTCGTCGATCCGCAACTGCGCCGCATCGGCCATCCGCGTCAGCGGCCAGTCGAGCAAAGGACGGGCGCTGGAGCCGAGGAACTTCGGCGCGACGAACAGCCGGTACTCATCCACCAGCCCCAGTCGAGCGAAGGCGCCGGCCAGGCGGGGGCCGGCCTCCACCAGCACTTCGTTGGCGCCGCGCGCCGCCAGTTCCACGAGCAACTTGTGCAGGTCGACATGCCCCTCGGCGGAGGGCAGCGCCAGCAGTTCGTGACCGGCGTCCTGGAAGCGTTCGCGCGCCGAGGCGGCGGCGCAGGTCGCCACCAGTGCCGGACCGGCCTGGTAGAACGCCGACTCCAGCGGCACCCGCAGGCGCCCGTCGACCAGCACCCGCAACGGCTGGCGAGCCGCGGCGAGCGCGGTAAGCTCGGCGTTCAGGCCCAGTTCGTCGGGGCGTACGTTGAGCCGCGCATCGTCCGCCAGCAGCGTATCGGCGCCGGACAACACCACGCTGGAGCGAGCGCGCAAGCGCTGCACCGCCGAACGCGCGGAGGGCCCGGTGATCCACTGGCTTTCCCCGCTGGCCATGGCGGTGCGCCCGTCCAGGCTCATCGCCAGCTTGACCCGGACGAACGGCAGGCCATGTTCCATGCGCTTGATGAAACCGATGTTGAGTTCCCGCGCCTCGGCTTCGAGGACCCCGCTCTGCACCACGATGCCGGCCTGCATCAGACGCAGCAGGCCGCGACCGGCGACCTCGGGGTTGGGATCCTGCATCGCCGCGACCACCCGCGCCACCCCGGCGCCCACCAGCGCGTCGGCGCACGGCGGGGTGCGGCCGAAGTGGCTGCAGGGCTCGAGGGTCACGTAGGCGGTGGCGCCGCGTGCATTCTCGCCGGCCTGGCGCAGGGCATGGACCTCGGCGTGCGGCTCGCCGGCGCGGACGTGCCAGCCCTCGCCGACCACCTGGCCGTCCTTGACCAGCACGCAGCCGACGCGCGGATTCGGATGGGTGGAGTACAGCCCCTGGCGCGCCAGTTCCAGGGCGCGGGCCATGTACAGCGGGTCGGCACCATGCATTGTCCCTTCTGCGGTGCCCATGACACCAAAGTGATTGACTCGCGACTGGTCGCCGAGGGCGATCAGGTGCGCCGG